>NZ_JBHXLV010000325.1:0-4541 GCF_042721685.1 Streptomyces sp. NPDC058459
GGCGCGGGGGTCACCCCGGTGGGCCGCGCGGCGCTCATGCGGGCTGGGCCGACGCGCGCCGTCCGGCCCGGTGCCGGGACGGCGCGCCGCAACGGAGCTACCGCTGCCCGGGTGCCGAGGGCGCCGGCACGGGCACCCTCGATGCTGGTCACCTCACGAGGACGACGGAGTTGATCGGCGTGTAGTCGAGCGGCGCGTACTCACCCGTGCCGCGGTACACAGGTGAGCAGTTCTTGCCGTTGTACCCGGTGCACTCCTGGAAGCCGGCGCCGCCGGTCTGGTTGTTGACGACCACACGCTGTCCGGTGACGTTCGACAGGTTGTGGTAGCCGTAGCTGTAGAAGATGTTCTTGTTCAGGATGCTGCCGTCCGCCTCGCGGATACAGAACGCTCCGCTCGGGCAGGGTGTGGCGGCACTCGCGCTGGAGGCCGTGGCGAGCCCTCCTCCGACGGCCAGGGCCAGTGCCGCGACAGCGGTCGCGGTGGTACGCATCACACGCATGCTGGTTCTCCTCTGCTGGTGCGCCGCGGCGCGGAGTCCTGTCGTAGACCCGCCGGCGGTGCACTTCGGACGTTTCGGTTGGGCAACCGGGACACTGGCGGGAGAAGGGGGAACGAATCAAGACAGTCAGCGCGACTGGGATGACGGGATGGCGCAGTCGCGTGTGAACTGTGCACTTGGGTGTCCCGTGGGACGGGGATGGGACGCAGCCGTGCCAGCTGGGAGCGCGGGCACTTCGGCTGCGGCACGAAGGGATGACACAGGTGGGGGAAGTCGATCAGTTCGCCGCTCGGCTGCAGGTGCTGAAGGACCGGGCAGGGGTGAGCTTCGAGGCGTTGGCCAAGCAGACTGGCATCAGCCGGTCCAGCCTCCATCGCTACTGTGCGGGAAGCAAACTCCCTCCGGGTTACGGAGCTGTACACACGATCGCCAAGGCGTGTGGTGCGAGCAATGTGGAACTGCGGGAGCTCCATCGCTCATGGGCGCTGGCCGACGCAACGAAATGCTCCTCGAAGCGGGCTGACGGGCCGGTCGCTTCTCAGGACGACAGGCCCCGACCGAGCGCGGTGCCGGCGATGGCCCCGCCGTCGGGCGCGGGAGAGAGCTGGAAGAGGAACGTCCTGCTGGCGGTCTCGGCCCTGGTGGTCGCGGTCACGGCGGCCGCGATCGCCATGGCCGTAGCCGGTGCCTCGTCCGGTGGGCCGGTCGGCCCTTCCTCCCTCACCGCCGCGGCCGTGTCCCTGCATGTCTTCAACGTTGAGGGCGGTTGCCGGTCCCGAGAGGACCATGTGCCGGCGTGCAGCATGGGTCTGGCACGCGATCCCAGAAAGAAGTACGACGCCGACAACGTGGTCGACCACCGGATCTGGCACAACGATGTCCTGGTCGCCGACTGTGTGTTCTACGGGGGAGACCGAGTCGCTGACGAAACAGGTGTAGGCACCTCGCGCTGGTTCCGCGTCCGCCTGAACGACGTACCCGGCGGCTACGCCTGGATGCCGGCCGTGCGCACCCACGACAGCCCGGTGCTTCCCCGCTGCTCTCGCTAGGGATTGACGTCAAAGTGTCACGCCCGCATCAGGAGTGTGGCGAGGGTGACGGCTGCCTGGTAGGACTCGGTCCTGGTACGCCTCGCGCAAGGTCGAGACCCAGGGCCTGGACCGGGCTGACCGGTGGGGCGTCTTCGTGGCCTTCTGGTCCGCGACCTGGTTCGGCGTCGGCCGAGCCCCGGAGCGGTGCGAGCACTCCGTTATCTCTCTGGACGTTGATCTGTCGCTGCTGCTGCCTGATCTCACCCGCCGTGCCCCGAAGGGTGCGGGAGTGGAGCCGTGCGGCGCAGGTGTGAGGCTGAGCCGGTGATCGCGAGTACGGCGTGCAGCAGTGGCCGGGCGAGGGGGCTGGTGAGCCGTTGTTGCCAGCGCAAAGGTTGCAGGGACTCGCGCAGAGCGGGTACCGCGTAGCGGGTCATGCTCTGCTGGTACGTGTGCAGTGCCGCTGTGACCGTGTCGCCGCCGGTGCCAGATCGGTTCCGTTCCGGACCCGCACAAGGGTGGGTCCCGGTGCTGTCGTGGAGGCCGGTGAGCTGACTGATCAGCAGGTCGGCGTCGCGGATCGCCGTGGAGGCGCCCTGCCCGCCGGTGGGGGGCATCGCGTGCACGGCATCGCCGATCGCCGTGGCCGCGCCGGACTGCCATGGGGTGAGATCGGCTTCGGGATCGGCGGCGTAGTAGTCGAACCGGCCGGCCTGGGCGGGGTCGGTCCGGTCGAGCACCGTGTGCGTCCAGGGGGCGAAACCGGTGAGCAGGTGGCGTGCCGACGCGAGCACATCGGGCCGGCCATGTTCGGCGGCGGGGGCGGCGGACAGTGCGGCCGGGTCTGGCACGACGACGCTCCACAGCACGTAGCCGTCCTCGATGATCGGGGAAACCCGCTGGTGAGCCCGCGGTGTCGGGGAAGCGGTGGCGGGATCATGCAGGGTGAGGAACACGGCGGTACCGGTCGGGGCGACAGCGAACGCGGGCCCGTAGCGCAGGGCTGACGGCAGGTCCGACCGGATCTCCCGGCTGAGCGGGGCTTTCCCCGCCAGACCGAAGGCTTTGAGCTTTCGCGCGGTAAACCTCCCCGCCAGAGCCGCCACCACCCGGGACCGGGCGCCGTCCGCGCCGACGAGGACATCCGCGGTGTCCCGGGTGCCGTCGGCGAACATCGCGGTCACGGTGCCGTCGGCGTTGTGCTCAAGCCCGGTGAACTCAGACCCGAACCTGATCACCTCGGCGAGATCGTGGCCGAGGAGCCGCCGTAGCGCCACCCGCCCGATCATCAGGTGCTCGCCGTCGCGCCCGCGGGGAATCCGCGCCACCTGCCGCAACCGGTGATCAAGGACGCCGAACTGCCGGAACGACTCAGGTCCCGTACTACTGGCCACAACCGCCTGGAACACCGGCGTGGGCAGGCGCCGCCGCAGGACGTCCACCGCGGCGGGATTCACATGCAGCCGGTAGCCCCCCGTCTGCTCCAGGGCGGTGTCCCGTTCGTGGACCGTCACCTCGATCCCGGCGTTCCGCAGCCCCTGGGCCAGCACCAGCCCGCCCATGCCCGCTCCGATGACCATGACGCGCACATTGGCCCCCTGAATCAGTAGGTTGATCTAGTGTGCACTAATGCCTGCCTTATCCTCTCTCAAACTATCAGTGAGCTGATAGTTTGGCGGGATGAGTGAAACGGGCCCGGATTCTGACGAGCTGAACGCGCTGCCGGCGTGGGCGGTGGTGCAGGCGTATCACGCGCTCTCGCGCGAGCTGTACGAACTCTTCGCCGGCCACGGGCTCACCCCCGTGCAGTTCGGGGTCCTGGCCCAGTTGACCGAGTCGCCCGGCCTGCTGCAGGCCGAGCTGGCCCGGCGGGTACTGGTCCGGCCGCAGAGCATGACCGCGATCATCAACGATCTCGTCGAACGCGGCCTGCTGCGGCGCGAGGGAACCGGTGGACGGGGCAGGCCGGTGCCGGTGCGGATCACCGACGAGGGCCGGAACGTGCTCGCCTCCGCCGCCGGCGCGATGCGCGAGTTCAACGCGCCGGACAACCTCGGCCTGGCCTCCTACGAAGCAGGCATGCTCACCGCGCTGCTCCACAAGCTGACCGCCGCCCGTCGCACGCGCGCCTCCGGCGACGGCAACAGGCGCCGTTCCACCCCGGAACCCGCCTCCGGCGTGCAGGAGACCCCGTGAACCGGTCACTGCTGCGCCTCCTGGGAGCTGTCCTGGAGAACGTCGGGGTCCCGGTCGGCAGCTATCTGCTGCTGACGCTGCTCGGCTGGCAGCCGGTCTGGGCCCTGGTCGGAGCGTCCGGGGTGTCCGTGCTGATCCTCGGCGGTCAGTATCTGCGCCGGCACCAGCTCACCGCCCTGGGTGTACTGGTCCTTGTGCGCTTCGCGCTGGGCGTGGCAGTCGCCGTGATCACGGGAGACGCGCGTCTGGAGCTGGCCAAGGACTTCGTCATCACGTCGGCCATCGGCGGGTTCGCCGTCCTCAGCCTTCTGCTGCGCCGCCCCCTTATCGCACGTATCCGCCGGGACCTGTCCGGCGATCCCGGGCAATTCGACCTAAGGTGGGCCCGCGACCGCGGATTCCGGCAGGTGCACCGCCGACTCACCCTCGTCTGGGCGGCCGGCCTGGTGACCGAGGGCGCGGTCGCTGTCCTGCTGATCTACACCCTGCCGCTCACCGCCGCCGTCGTCGTCACGAACATCCTCGCCCCGGCGACCCTGCTCGCCCTGATCAGCCTCACCGAATGGCGCGCCCGCCGCTACGTGAGCCTTCAGCCCGGACCACCCACCCCGACAGCGGAACCACAGCCTGGCGCACCGGGAGTCGGTGGCTGAGCACGTACCGGTCACGGTGCGCGGGCCGGGTCCTCGATCGCAGGGAGGGCCGTGGACGCGGCTACCGCATGGTCCGGCGGAATTGCCCGCAGCGTCGGGGGCGGGCGTCTCGGGAGGGTCCGGGAAAAGCCGGCAGCCTCGTCGTCCGGGGGCGACGAG
>NZ_JBHXLV010000326.1:0-4516 GCF_042721685.1 Streptomyces sp. NPDC058459
CGAGATACCTCGTGGGGCCGCCGGCGTCCGGTTGCGTTGCCGTCAAACGCTCCTGAAGCCCCACCCGAACACCTAGCGTTGAATCTCAGGAAGGCCACCGGGGTGGTTCTACTCAACAAACTCCGGGGAGAGCCAGAACGAGATCAGTTCCGTACCGTTCAGGCCAAGACAAACGCCATCGGCGATCTCTACCAGTCTCTCGGGAATCCGCTGATCCCGTACAATTTGAACCAATCCCGAACTCTCATCAAACAGAACATGCCAGTTTGATCGAGCGATCGCTACGGAGATACCTGCTTCAAGCGGAGGATCGTCCAGTTCCACTGTCACGCCGCCACTCGCGGATATTGGCAGTTTCAATTCCGCTCGCTGCCACGATTCCTTCGGCAAGTAACCCCATACATAGAGGGCGCGGCCGCTATCGACCGCAACCTCCAACTGAAGGGTGTCAGCGACGAGACTCGTTCTGCCCCCGCCACCTTCTAGCCGAGCTAGGTCATCAAGGCTCTGCGGCTGGAAGGTGAACCCTCGATCCGACTCAGAGTAGCGAAGCGTGCCCGCCAGTGGGTTCGCTGCTTCAGTGCTAAATTTGTGCGCCATTTCTACCTGACGAAGTTGAAGTGGAGGATGGTGTTGGTGTTGGTGTCGACAACCAATTCCCAGGTGCCGGATTTTCCATTCATGGCACCTGGAGTGTCCCACCTGACTGCCCCGGTAGCCCCTCGCGGGTCAAGCTTCGGCGCGCTTCCTTCCATGATTTCGCGGACGACCTGTGTGGAACGCATGTACGGCCGCGCCACTCTGCTGTCCTTGGTGACGTCGTCGAAGTGATTCGCCACCGTCCGAGTCATCTTCAGATCATTTGCATTGATCTTAGATGTCAACGCGGCCGCGTCACACGACCCAGAATTGTGGACCAGTACCGGCGTCTCCCCCGCCAGCACATAGTACGTATGCAGGCCGTCCACGGTGAGGTTGTACGTACGGTACCGGCCGGTGAACGCATGGTTCCTGGCGACGACGGCCGTATGGCCGCCCTCAACCTGAAGGGACATGCCCGGCGTGAGGCTTGCCGCCTCGATCCAGCGTCGTTCCGACGGCGACCAGAACGGGTGCCCGTTGGTGGCGGTCAGTTCTTTCATGCCGTCGGCGGTGACGATGGACAGCTTGTTGAATCGCTTGTCCTTGTCCGTGATGATCAGCCGGGTGACTTTTCGGCTGCGGGTTTCTCCGGTTTCTGGGTCGGTTGCGAGTACTCTGTCTCCAGGTTTGATCTTTTCGATGTTTCTGGCTGTCCGGTCGGACATGAGGACTTTGGTGCCTGCTCGGAAGCACATGCAGTCTTTGAGCAGCGTGCGAACGGTTCGGCCGGTTGTGGCGGCCTCCATCGCTGCGCCCTCCATTACGGCGCCCTTGGCGGCTACTCTGCTCCAGCCCACTTCGAGGAGTATCAGAATGTCGGTGACAACTGCTTCGACGCAGTCACCCTTGCCTGTGATGCAGTGGATGTTGGCGTCGATGCCGAAGGGGTCGTTCCCCGGTGAGTCGAGCGCGCCGGCTTTCGCGGCTACCGTGCAGAAGGAGCCGTAGTGGCTGTCGCTGGGACTGGTTCCCTGGCACAGTCCGACTGCCCATTTTTGCAGTGCTTCGTCATAGGTGTCGCCGGGGAAGAGTATTCCGCGGGAGACGAGTTCCGCTTTCGTGGGAATGGGCACCCCTGCGACCTTGGGGCGACGCTTCTCTGGGCCGCTCCTGCTTTGGGTGATGGTGCTTGTGGTGCTTGTGGTGTTGCGGGTTTTGTTGCCCTTCCAGTCACTCGTCTGATTTCCATCGTGGTCGTAGCATCCCTCGGTGGTGCAGCCGGGGCCGTTTTCCGGTGTCCAGACGGTGCCCGGATTGTCCACACTGCAGCCGTCGCAGAAGAGGCCGCTGGGGTCGCTGGAGGTGACGGGGTTGTTGCCGGCGTAGCTGTAGCCGTTGAGGGACTGGTGCTGTTCGGGGGCGAGGATGGGGTCGGTGCTGATGAACTGGCCTGCGGACGGGTCGTATTCACGCGCTCCGACGTGCGTCAGGCCCGTACCGGCGTCCGCCGATTTCCCGAGGAATCCCTTGTCGTCCGGCCAGACGCCGATGGTCTGGCCTCTGGGATTGCCGAAGGGGGTGCTGTAGCGCTTGGTGAGGGCTTGGGCGGAGTCGCCGGCGATCGATATGGAGCTGGTACCGTGCTGGTCGCCGGCGAGGAAGGAGAGCTTTTCGGCGCCGGATTCGTTGGTCCGCAGGGCTATGGTCGCGCAGGCCGCACCGTAGTAGCGGTTGGCCCACTTCTTTCCGGTTTTGAGGTGGACCTCGGTGGCGCCGAGGTAGAGGACGGTCTCGCCGCTGGGGGCGTTGTCGCGGCGGATGAGGAGCTGGCCGTCGGCGTCGTACAGGTAGTTGGTCGCTGTCGCGGTGCCGTCATCGGTGAGGCGGGCGAGCTTGCCCTCGGCGCTCCAGGCAAGTGTCTGAGCCTTGCTGGAACCGGCCTTCTGGACCCGGCGTGTGGTGTTGCCGGTGTTGTCGTAGGCGTATTGGGGCGCGAGTCCGGTGCAGTTCCCGGTCGTGGTGGTCGCGATCAGGGCATGCGGTCGGGCGGTGTCGTAGCAGGATGTCGTCGTGACGGGGGTGCCGGTGTTCTGCTTCTCTGTTTTGCGCTGGCCGGAGGCCGTGTAGGTGTAGCTGGTCCAGTACGGCGCGGGGCCCGAGAGGTTGGACGTGGTGCGGCCGGAGGAGGCGCAGTCCGTGGTTTTGGGGGTCCAGGCCTCGGTGAGGCGGCGGTACGCGTCGTAGCTGAAACACTGGTTGTCGGTGCCTGTTGCGAGGTTGGCGGCGTCGGTGATGGAGGTGACGTTGCCGGCTTGGTCGTAGGCGTAGGTGAGGTCTTGGACCGGTCCGCGTGTCTGGTCGTCGACGGCGGCGTTGGTGAGCCTGCCCGTTCCCTTCTCGTAGGTGTTGGTGACGAAGACCCGCTTGGTGCCGGTCGCGGGGGAGGGGCCGAGCTGGAGCTGGCCGACTTGCGCCAGCGCGGTGTAGTCGGTTGCCAGGAGGTAGCCGGACGCGCCGGAGAGCTCGGTGGGCAGCCCCTGGCTGTTGTAGCGGGTTTCGACGGTCTCGGAGCGCAGGCCGCCCGCGGCGGGCTCCTTGGTGGTCCCGACTCTCCCGTCGAGCCGGTAGGTGGTCTCGAAGGCGATGGTGGCGGTGACCGCGCCCGAGGTGACCAGCGGGTCGTCACTGGGGAGGGTGAGGCTGGTTGCGGTCGGCCGCCCGAGGGTGTCGTAGGCGGTGACCTGCTTGGTGTAGGCCTTGCCGGTCTTGCCGTTCTCGTAGCGGGTGGAGGCGCTGGGAGCGCCCTTGAGGAGGGTGTCGTACGTCCAGGCGGAGAGCTGGTTGGCGTCAGTGCGGGAGGTCTGCCACAGGCCGGTCCGTCTGCCGAGCTCGTCGTAGCCGAACAGCAGGACCCTGTTTTCGGCGTCCTTGGTGGTGTCGACCTGGTCGAGTTCGGTGTAGCTGGTGGCGGTGGTTCCGCTGTCGGGGTCGGTCTGCTTTACCTGGCGGCCGAACAGGTCGTAGTCATAGGTCCACTTGGCCGCGTCGGGGCCGGTGATGAGGGAGGGCTTGCCGTCCCGCGTGTAGTCGTAGTGGACCTTGGTGTAGGAAGTGGTCGAGGTGGACCCGTACTGGGTGTCGCTGGGCTGGGTCCCGGCGTAGGTGCGGGTTTCGGCGGTGCGGCCGAGCGCGTCGGTGATCGTGCGTGTGGCGGTGCTGCCTTGGACGGCTGTGGTGGCGGTGGAGTCACCGGTGTAGCTGGTGGTGGTGGACCACTTCTTCACGCCGTCCACGAGCAGAGTGCTGCTGGTGGGACGCCGGGCCCCGTCGAACTCTGTCTCGGTCTGGGTGGCTCCGCCGTAGGGCACCTGGGCGTAGGTGCTGGTGGGCGTGTTCTGGTTGTCGTAGACGTCGTCGAAGGTTTCGTAGGCCAGGCCGCGGCTGTCGTAGCGCGTGTCGGTGAGGATGCGGCCGCCACGTATGGCCCGCTGAGCGGACTGCCCACCAGCACCGATACGAGAACAGCTGAAGCCGCTGCCCAGGACACCTTGCGACGAGCCCCCCGGAAGCTCCAAACCGTGCGTCTTTCCCCGCCCTCCACAACCCACCCCTATCTCACATGATCACCACAGGTAATGCACATGACATAGGGCTGCGGCAACGACTGTCAAGGGAAAAGTGAGGAGATCCTGCTGCCCGATTTGCGGCCCCAGCGATCCGTGTCCGACTCCAGCGCTGCCGGTCGGACCTGCTAGTACTACAGGGCTAGATCTGGATCATCTGGAGCTGTAGCCGCCTTCGGATGTGGTGCCGTCGTGCTTCCGCCTGATGTGCACGCTGCCAGGTCGACCAGTGAAGTCCCTGGTCGATGGCGGTGTGTGTCAGGCCGATCAGGTTGAACCGCCGCCGGACCTCGGCGACGGTCAGGGCCGCG
>NZ_JBHXLV010000327.1:0-4442 GCF_042721685.1 Streptomyces sp. NPDC058459
GCGCCACGGCCGCGGTCGGCTCGGTCCTCGCCGCGCTCGTCACCCAGAGCCTCTCCCGACGGGTG
Organism: Streptomyces sp. NPDC058459; assembly: GCF_042721685.1. Lineage (NCBI taxonomy): Bacteria > Bacillati > Actinomycetota > Actinomycetes > Kitasatosporales > Streptomycetaceae > Streptomyces > Streptomyces sp. NPDC058459. Next base: position 66 of record NZ_JBHXLV010000327.1, read on the forward strand.
GGCGCGGCGCGGCTGACCTGGCTGTCCCTGCTCGTCGCCATGCCCTTCGGCCTGCTGCTGCCGCAGGCCGAGGAGGGCTGGCGACTCGGCCTGCTCGTCCTGGGCCTGCTGGTGCAGTCGGCGGGCGTCACGACGTACAACATCTGCCAGGTCGCCTACCGCCAGACCGTCTGCCCGCCCCGGCTGCTCGGCCGCATGACGGCCACCATGCGGTTCCTGGTGTGGGGCACGCTGCCGGTGAGCGGTGTGCTGGCCGGTGCCCTCGGCGAACTGGTCGGTGTCCGCTCGGCGTTGTGGGTCCTGACGGCGGGGCTGACACTCACCCCGCTGATCCTGCTGTGCTCTCCGCTGCGGCGCATGCGGGACTTCGGCGAGAACCTGGCTCAGTAGTCGGGCCCGTACCCCAGCTGGAACGCCAGGTGTGCCAGCTGGAAGCGGTTGACCGAGCCGGTCTTGCCGCGCAGCCGGCGCACGTACGTGTCGACCGTGTGCGGGCTGAGCCCCATACGGCGGGCGATGATCCGATAGGTGCATCCCTGTGCGAGATATGCCAGAACCTCCTCCTCGCGGGGCGAGAGCGCGGCACGGCGCAGGGTCGGCCGGGCGCTTTCCGGCACCGGGGAATCCGGCCGTCCGGGTGTGGCTTCCTGGACGGGAACGGGAAGCATTGCGGCTGGAACCGCTTTCGACGTGGGATTTTTCGCGGAAAGACCGGTGTTCACACTGCTCCTTCAGGTTTTGGCGACGCATTCGGATGAGTCGACTCGCCGCCGAAGCTGCTCACCGACAGACTTTCCGCTTGCCTATGCTGACGCCAGGGGGCGGGCTCCTCACCAAGGTGCCTGGCAGTTAAGCGACCCGGGGTGAAGGCATGCGGAGTGGGGCAAAGGTGCTATCGGATCTCAAGGATGTGGATCTCGACGTCTACAGCTGGGTGCTTCAGCAGCGCACGATCGAGATCGACGCCGTGGCGGCCGGCACCGGGCACGCTCCGCAGGAGGTACGGCTCAGCGTGGAGCGGCTGCTCGACGCCCAGTTGCTGCACCGCAGCGCGGAGGACGACTCCGTGGCCTTCGCGGTCGCGCCGGACACCGCCGCCTCCCGCCTCGCCGCACCGCTGGAGGAGGAGATCCGCGCCCGCCAGCACGAGATCAGCGGCATCCGTGAGGGCCTCGGGCGGTTCATGCCCCACTATCTTCAACGCCGTTCCAGCGGTGAGGCGTTGGAGGTCCTCGGCAACGTCGAGGACGTCCGCGGCGCGCTGAACACCGCCTCCGACCGGTGCCGCGGCGAGGTCCTCACCAGCCAGCCCGGGGGCGGCAGCCGGGTGCCCGAAGCCATGCAGGAGGCGCTCAGACGGGACGAGGCCATGCTGCGCAGAGGCATCTCCATGCGCAGCCTCTACCACCACACCGCCCGGTTCAACGGACCCAGCCAGGCTTACGTGGCCGCCGCCTCGGCGCTCGGCGCCCAGTACCGGACCGCCCATGAGCTCTTCGGCAGGCTCATCGCCTTCGACAGGGAGCTGGCGTTCATTCCGGTTCCGGACGGCAGCTGGGGTGCCGTGGTGATTCGTGAGCCGGCCACCGTCGCCTACCTCTGCGACATCTTCGACCAGACCTGGGACCACGCCACCCCGTTCTCGAACGCCGTCGGCCAGCGACTGGAAGAGGTCGCCCGCGAGATACACGAGACGATCATCCGGTTACTCGGGGCCGGCCTGAAGGACGAGGCCATCGCCCGGCGGCTCGGTATGTCGCTGCGGACCGCGCGCCGCCACATCGCGGACATCATGGAGGAACTCGGTGCCGGGAGCCGCTTCCAGGCGGGGGTCGCCGCCGCGGCCCGCGGCCTGCTGGACGACCCGGGCGCCGCGAAGCCCGTGCAGGAGGCCGGCGCGGACTGAGCAGGGGCACGCCCCCCGGTCGTGTCACGGCTTTCGGGGAACGTGATCCCGTGGCTGGTACGCGCCCTGCGCGATGGACGATGCTTCCCCGACCGGGTCGCGTCGCGCGACCCGGCGCGCACGGCTGACGCGGTGCGCCGACGAGTCATGCACAGGTTGAGGGGCGCACGATGAACATGCCGTTCGAGAATCCGGCGGGGGAGCACCTGCGGGAGGTCGCCCTCTTCGTCGCGCTCCACCTGGGACGCGCCCCGGGGGTCCTGTGGCCGGAACACGACCATCCGCTCCTCAGCGGCGACGCCGGCGGTGACGACTGTGACGGCTGTGACGGCGGTGACGGTGACGGCGGTGTGGGCGGGGCGGGCCGCGACGCGGCCGACGTCACGGACCCGGTGGCGACACCGGATCTGGACGCACTCGCCGCCCAGATCGCGGCGGCGACAGGGCTCGTGGCCCGCCCAGCCCCCGACGGCGCCCCGCTCGGCCATCTGCTGGTCCATCAGGTGGCCGGTGCGGCCTCCTGGACCATCGCCGGCGCCGACTCCGACGGCCAGGACGCCTCCCTGCGCTACCGCCTGCGCGCGGGCGAGGTGCTCTACGTTCCCGAGGGCTGGGCGCGCACAGTCGAGGCCGCGTCCGGTGCCCGCTGGACGGTCGTGGTCCTCACCCCTGGCGGGGCCGGCGGTCCGACCGCGGCGAGTCGGACGGCGGGCTGACGGGGCGAGGGCTTCGGTCCCTCCCGCACCCGGACATACGGAACGAGGCGCCGCGGGGAGCGCCTCGTTCCGTGCGTTCACCGGATGGGGCGCGCCGGTCAGCCGCCCCAGGAGGTGTCGGTGGGAGGCTTCGGGCGGTCCGAGCCGCCGCCCGTCGTCGCGCCGTGGGCCACCATGTGGGCGGTCACCGTCGGGCCGCCCGCCGTGATCCGGGTGGTGCCCCCGTCGGCCGGCGCGGTCGCCGCGGTGCCCGTCAGGGCGGCGGCGAAGGCCGCGACCACGGTGCAGACGGCCAGTGCGAGACGCTTCGTCATGGTGTTCCCCCAGCAGAAGGATGGTCCGGCCCGGAGGCTGTTCCCCCGGGCCGTTCGGTCGTTGTCTTGCAGGACCAACCCTGCCGTCACGACCACCCTGTTTCGATGCGCCCGAGGACTCATCAAACTGCCTGGCCCTAAAGTGAGGGGCGGCAAACCTCCGCATTCGGCGCGGAAGGGTCGGTCACCGGTGCGCCCCGCGGTGTCCTCTCGTCCAACTCCCGCCACACGCGTGACACCAAGGGCATCAGCGTGACCCCGAGATACAGCACGCCGGTCGCCAGCAGTGTGCGCGTGAGACCCCAGCCGTCCAGCGCCGGTCCCGCACCCAGCATCCCCAGCGGCGCGGCGGCCAGGGCACAGGCGGTGAGCATGCCGAACACCCGGCCGCGCACCTCCTCGGGCACCCGCTCGTAGGCAACGGACATCATCAGCGGGGCGAGCGCCCCCGACCCCAGCCCCGACACGGCGAGCAGCGAGAGCAGGGCCCAGGGCGGCGGTTCACCGGCGAGTGCGGCGCAGCGCACCGCGCCGACAAGGAGGAACGAGCCGACGAACAGGGCCCGGCGAGACAGCCGGCGCCCGACACGACCGTAGAGGGCAGCGCCCAGCAGGGCTCCCACCCCGATCGCGGTGACCATCGCTCCGAACAGCGCACTGCTGTCCAGCACCTGCGTGCCGTACGCCGGGTACAGCACCCCGTTGAGCGCGCCGTCCAGCGCGTTGGTCACCAGCAGCACGGTCGTCACCGCCCGCACCAGCGGATCGCCGTTCAGGTGGGCCCAGCCCGACCGCAGGTCCGCCAGGTACGACCCCGGCGAGCCGCCGGAGCCGGTCCGCGCCCAGGGCGTGGCCGGAACCAGGACCGCCACCAGCAGACAGCACGCCAGCGCCGCGCCCACGTCCGTGCACAGAGTGCGCACCGGGCCGATGGCGGCGATGAGCAGGCCCGCCAGCGGAGCCCCGGCCATCAGACCGATCCTGCGGGCGGCCTCCACCGAGCCGGTGCCCGCCTCCAGGGCGACGCCTGCCCGCTCCAGCGCCCGGGGGAGCAGCAACTGGCGCGCGGTTTCGGCGGGACCGCGGGCCGCTCCCACCACGAAGACCACGACCACGAGCACGGGCGGCGCCAGCACGTCCACGGCGTGCAGTGCGGGAATCAGGGCGAGCGCCGACGCGGTCAGCAGGTCCGCGCCCACGCTCACGGCGCGAGCCGGCAGCCGGTCGACCACCGGTCCCGCGAACACCGCCGAGCAGAGCAGGCCCGCGGTCTCGGCCGCGGCGACCAGTCCGGTCCAGGTGCCACTGCCGGTGCTGTGCAGCACGAACCAGGGCACGGCGACCATGGTCGCCGCCAGGCCAAGCGCGGACACACCGGCGACGGCCATCAGGGCCAGCAGCGGCGCGGTCCGCCCGGCCCGGGGGACCGGCAGGGTCCATG
>NZ_JBHXLV010000328.1:0-4411 GCF_042721685.1 Streptomyces sp. NPDC058459
CGCCCACCCAGAACGTGGCGGGCCGCTGGGCCGCCCGCGACACCCACCTCGGCGGCCGCCGGGTGCGCGCCGGTGACCTGCTGCTGCTCGGCCTCCAGGGCGCCAACTCCGACCCGCAGGTGCGTACCGACGCCGCCACGCTGACCGGCGGCAACAACGCGCACTTCTCCTTCGGGCACGGCGAGCACCGCTGCCCGTTCCCGGCGCAGGAGATCGCCGAGGTGATCGCGCGCACCGGCATCGAGGTCGTCCTCGACCGGCTGCCGGACATCGACCTGGCGGTGCCCGCCGGGTCCCTCACCCGCCGGCCCTCGCCCTGGCTGCGCGGGCTGACCGAGCTGCCCGTGCGGTTCACTTCGACCCCTGCCGTGGGAGGCACGTCCCGATGACCACCGGTACCGGTACGCCCCGTATCGTCCTCGATCCCTTCGTCTCCGATCTGGACGGCGAGAGCGCGGCCCTGCTCGCGGCCGGCCCGCTCGCGGCGGTGGAGCTACCTGGCGGGGTGCCCGTCTGGGCCGTCACCCGGCACACCGAGGCCAAGGCGCTGCTGACCGATCCGCGCCTGGTGAAGGACATCGACGTGTGGGGCGCCTGGCGGCGCGGCGAGATCCCGGCGGACTGGCCGCTGATCGGACTCGCCAATCCGGGCCGCTCCATGCTCACCGTGGACGGCGCGGACCACCGCCGGATGCGCACGCTGGTGGCGCAGGCCCTCACCCCGCGCCGGGTGGAGCTGATGCGCGAGCGGATCGGCAAGCTCACCCAGGACCTGCTGGACGCGCTGCCCGCCGACGCCGGGGTGGTGGACCTGAAGGCGGCCTTCGCCTACCCGTTGCCGATGTACGTGGTGGCCGAGCTGATGGGCATCGACGAGGCTTCGCTGCCCCGGCTGAAGGTGCTGTTCGAGAAGTTCTTCTCCACCCAGACCCCGCCCGCCGAGGTCGTCGCCACCCTGACCGAGCTGGCCGGGATCATGGCGGCGAATGTCGCGGCGAAGCGGGCCGAGCCGGGCGACGACCTCACCAGCGCGCTGATCCTGGCCTCGGCGGACGGCGACCACCTCACCGACGACGAGATCATCGCCACCCTCCAGCTGATGATCGCGGCCGGCCACGAGACGACGATCTCCCTGATCGTCAACGCGGTCGTCAATCTCTCCACCCACCCGGACCAGCGGGAACTGGTGCTGTCCGGGCAGGCGGACTGGCCGGCGGTGGTCGAGGAGACACTGCGCTGGTCCACCCCGACCTCGCACGTGCTGATCCGTTTCGCCACCGAGGACGTCCCCGTGGGCGACCGGGTGATCCCGGCCGGGGACGCGCTGATCGTGTCGTACGGCGCGCTAGGCCGGGACGAGGAGGCGCACGGGCCGAGCGCCGGGGAGTTCGACATCACCCGGGAGACGAAGAACCGGCACATCTCCTTCGGCCACGGCCCGCACGTCTGCCCCGGCGCCGCGCTGTCCCGGCTGGAGGCGGGCGTGGCGCTGCCCGCGCTGTACGCCCGTTTCCCGCACCTGGACCTCGCGGTCCCGGCCGCCGAGCTGCGCCACAAGCCCGTCGTCACCCAGAACGACCTGTTCGAGCTTCCGGTTCGCCTGAACGGGTGACTTGACTTCGAGCGCGCTTCAGCTCGTAGCCTCGCAGACGCTCCGGTGCCCGGCGTCCCTCCACGGGATGCCGGGCGGCCAGATCCGTCGCTAGATGGATGAAGGGGCCCGAAGTCGTCCGCAGGGACGATCGAGCGCGCGCGAAAGGCTGGAACACCACATGCGACAGCGCAGTCTGCGGGATCTGCAGGTCTCGGCCATAGGTCTCGGCTGTATGGGCATGTCCGCTTTCTATGGGACGGCCGACCAGGACGAGGGCCTGGACACCATCCACCGCGCCCGCGAGCTGGGCATCGACTTCCTCGACACGGCCCAGATGTACGGACCGCTCACCAACGAGTCCCTGGTCGGCGAGGCGATCCGGGGCCACCGTGACGGTTACGTGCTGGCCACCAAGTTCAACTTCCGGATGGACGACGCGGTACCGGGCGACATGTCGACCGTGGGCCGCCAGGACGGCTCGGCCGAGCATGTCCGGACCTCGGTCGAGGGCTCGCTCCAGCGCCTGGGCACCGACCACATCGACCTGTACTACCAGCACCGGGTCGACCCGAACGTGCCGATCGAGGAGACGGTGGGCGCACTGGCCGAACTGGTCGCCGAAGGCAAGATCGGGCATGTCGGGCTGAGCGAGGCGAGCGCGGAGACGCTGCGCCGGGGCAACGCGGTGCACCCGATCACGGCCGTGCAGAGCGAGTACTCGCTCTGGTCGCGGGACGTGGAGGCGGAGGTGCTGCCGACCTGCCGCGAGCTTGGCATCGGCTTCGTCGCCTACTCACCGCTCGGCCGGGGCTTCCTCGCCGGCCGCTTCTCCTCCCCCGACGAACTGGACAAGGACGACTACCGCCGCAGCAGCCCCCGCTTCACGGACGAACACCTCCAGGCCAACCTGCGCCTCGCGGCCAAGGTCAAGGAGATCGCCGAGAAGAAGGGCGTCACCCCGGCCCAGCTCGCCCTCGCCTGGGTCCTCGCGCAGGGCGACCACATCGTCCCCATCCCCGGCACCAAGCGCCGCTCCTACCTGGAGCAGAACGCCGCCGCGGTCGACATCACCCTCACCCCTGAAGAGCTGTCCCAGATCGACGCGGAACTGCCCGAGGTCTCGGGCGAGCGGTACGACGAGGCGGGGATGCGGGCGGTCAACCGCTGAGCCCGCCGGCCCGGCCCGGGATGTGTGCGGTGCGTCACGTCCCGGGCCGGGCACTGGTGTGGGCGGTGCGGTTCGCTACCGGCGGCCTCCGGCCGCCTGGTCCGTACGCCTGTCGGTCTTGCTCGCCGCCGCGCCCGCCATGAGGGCGAGCAGCAGGCCCACCGCACCGGCGACGATGTTGCTGATGATCGTGCGGGTGGTGTCGACGTTCCCCGCGACCACCCAGGGCGCGACGATCATCCAGACACCGATCAGGGCGGCTGCCCAGGCCCTGGCATGGGTGCGTTCGTACGCGTGACCGAATCCACTCATGAGCAGGGCGTAGGCGATACCCGCGATCAGGTTGTTCACCGCGAGGGTGGTGGAGCCGTTGAAGCCCGCGATCCACGGGGACGCTGCCATGTACAGCCCCGCGACGATGGCCATCGCCTCGATGGCCTGCCCCCGCTGCGTCGCGGTCGCCCGCTCCGCGAGTACGAAGCGCTCCCGCATCTCCAGGACGTCCGGGTGCGACTCCATCGTGGTCTGTGTTCGTTCGGTCATGATCGCGCCTTCCGCGTCGGGGTTCCACGTCTTTATGCGGATTTCACGCATCCGAGTACCCACCTGGTCCCTCACGCATCCGATGACGCGGGACTTACTCCGCCGGCTTGAGATCCGTGATCTTGCGCGTCGTCAGGTCCGACTGGACGTCGATTCGGGTCACCGTCGGGTGCGCGTCGTCGCCCCAGGTCAGCTCGACTCGGCTGGTGGCGTGGCCCATGCCGGAGACGGTGTAGGTGACCTTCCGCTTCTCGGGGACGTTCTGGGCGAAGAGGATGCCGTCGGCGTGGAGAGGTAGAACTCGCGCAGCGCCTTGGCGTCGGCGCCCGCCGCCGGGTCCTCGTTGTCCCAGACGGCGTCGATGTAGGCGCCGTAGAAGTGGGCGACCCGCTGGGTGACGTCGCGCGGGTCGCCCTGGGCGGTGGACACCGCCGCGGGCCGGGCGGCGGGGGCGGCGGTGGTCGTGCCCGCCAGCGCGGGGGTCACGGGGGCCAGGGCGAGGCCTGCGGCGACAGCGACGACGGTCAGCGGAGTCGTACGAATGCGGATGACCGCCATACCCGGCCACCGCGACACGGTGACGCGCGGCGGCACCGGCCTGCCGGTCGGCCCCGCCCACTTCGGTACCGCCATCGGCCGTCCGCTGGACGATCACGTGCTGGCCGGTGCGCCGGGCCTAGTCGGCCGTCATGAACGCCAGTACCGCGTTCTGGCCGCCGAAGCCGAAGGAGTTGCTCAGGGCGGTGCGCAGCGGCAGGGGGCGGGGGGTCTTGGTGACCACGTCGAGGTCGATGGCGGGGTCGAGGGTGTGCAGGTTGGCGGTGGGCGGGATGAGCTGGTGGCGCAGGGTGAGGGCGGTGCAGGCGGCCTCGATGGCGCCGGCGCCGCCGATGGCGTGGCCGATGGTGCCCTTGACGGCGGTGACCGGGGGCGGGCGGTGGAAGACCTGGTGGAGGGCGTTGTGCTCGGCCAGGTCGCCCTGCGGGGTGGAGGTGCCGTGGGCGTTGACGTGGTCGACGTCCTCGGGGGCGAGCCCGGCGTCGGTGAGGGCGCTGCGGATGGCGCGGGCGGCGCCCTCGCCGTCGGGGTGCGGGGAGGTGAAGTGG
>NZ_JBHXLV010000329.1:0-4288 GCF_042721685.1 Streptomyces sp. NPDC058459
CCCCTGAACGGCGGCCGGGGGCGCCGCTCGCGCCCCCGAGCCGCCGGGTCTCTCGTACCGTCAAGTAATATCCGGCGCCAGGCCATCGAAGGAGAATCCGTGCCCCCACGCTCGCCCCTGCTGCTCGCCGGTCTGCTGGCCTCGGCCGGGATCGCCCACTTCGCCGCCCCCAAGCTGTTCGAGGGGCTCGTCCCCCGCACGCTGCCCGGCTCGCCCCGCACCTGGACCTGTGCCAGCGGGGTCGCCGAACTCGCTCTCGCCGCCGGGGTCGCCGTGCCCGCAACCCGCGCGCCGGCCGCGAAGGCCGCCGCCGCCTTCTTCGTCGCCGTCTTCCCCGCCAATGTCAAGATGGCCGTCGACTGGCGGCACCGCCCCGCCCCACAACGCACCGCCTCGCTCGCCCGGCTGCCCCTCCAGGTGCCGCTGGTGCTGTGGGCCCGGGGCGTGGCCCGTAACGCGAAGGGACACTCATGAGCCTGCAAATCGGCGACACCGTCGAGGACTTCACCCTGCCGGACGAGACCGGCACCGAACGGCGGCTGACGGAACTGCTGGCCGACGGCCCGGTGGTGCTGTTCTTCTACCCGGCCGCCCTCACCTCCGGCTGCACCGCCGAGGCGTGCCACTTCCGCGACCTGTCGGGCGAGTTCGCCGCCGCCGGGGCCCAGCCCGTGGGTGTCAGCGGTGACACCGTGGAGAAGCAGCAGGAGTTCGCCGGGCGCCACACCCTCGGCATGCCCCTGCTCTCCGACACCGAGGGCACGATCCGCGAACGCTTCGGCGTCAAGCGGGGCTTCACGCTCGCGCCCACCAAGCGGGTCACCTTCGTCATCGGGCAGGACCGCACGGTCCTGGAGATCGTCCGCAGCGAACTGCGTATGAACACCCACGCCGACCGGGCGCTGGCCGCGCTGCGGGCGGCGAAGGGCTGAGCCCTGTTCTCGCGCGCTGAGGTCAGCCGCCGGCGCTCGCCAAGGGCGCCGTCCGGCTGACACGATCACGGTGAGGCCCGCACGACGACCCCCGGGAGCGCACACATGACCACGGACGGCACCTCGGCGGAGCGGCGCGGGCGGAGCGCGGACGTGGCGGTGGAACCGGTCGCCGGGCACATCGGCGCCGAGATCACCGGCGTCGACCTCGCCGCACCGCTCGACGACTCCACGGTGGCGCTGATCAGGGACGCGATGCTGCGCTGGAAGGTGGTGTTCTTCCGCGACCAGCGGCTCGACCACGCCGGGCACCTCGCCTTCGCCCGCCGCTTCGGCGAGCCCGTCGCACCGCGCAAGCGGGGCAGCGCCTCGCCGGAGGGGTTCCCCGAGGTGGAGACCACCGCCGACCGGCTGGAGCTGGGCGGCCGGTTCGGCATGGAGCACGACGAGTGGCTGCGCCGGCGCCGGCACACCCTGCTGCGCGGCTGGCACTGCGACCACGGCGCGCGGATCGACCCGCCCGCCGCGACCATCCTGCGCGCCGAGACCGTACCCCCGTACGGCGGCGACACCACCTGGGCCAACCTGGCCGCCGCCTACGCCGGGCTCTCCGCGCCGGTGCGCGCCTTCGTCGACGGGCTGCGGGCCGAGCACCGGCTCGGAGTGGGCTACCAGCCCCGGCCCGGCGACGACGCGTACCTGCGGCACCTGCTGGACCACCAGGTCGCCTCCGAACACCCGCTGGTGCGGGTGCACCCGGAGACGGGGGAGCGGGTGCTCTTCGTCAACGGCTACTACCTGGAGCAGATCTCCGGGGTCTCCCGTCCGGAGAGCGCGGCCCTGCTGGAGATGCTGCTGGAGCAGGCGGTACGGCCCGAGTACACCGTCCGCTTCCGCTGGGAGCCCGGCAGCGTAGCCTTCTGGGACAACCGGGCCACCGTGCACCTCGCCCCCGGCGACAACGTCCATGCCGACCATCCCCGGATCATGCACCGGGTGATGCTCGCGGGCGAGGTGCCCGTGGGCGTGGACGGCATCGCCTCCGAGCCGCTGGTGGGCACGGAGCCCGGCCGCTGGTAGCCCCGCCGGTTCACCCCGGCGTGACCGGCCGCGCCACGTGCGCGAACACCGCCGCCTGGGTACGGTCCCCGAGGCCCGGCTTCACCAGGATGCGGCTCACGTGGGTCTTGACGGTGGGGTCGGCCACCACCAGCCGCCCGGCGATCTCGGAGGAGACGTCAGGCGGAGGACGGGGACGGGGTAGTCCCCTCACAGGCGGGTTCCCGGGGGTTCGTCCCAGGGGGGAGGCGGGGTGTGTTCAGTCACCGGAATCCGTGCGACCTCCCAGGCGTTCCCCGCGGGCTGCAAGGCGACCCTGACCTTCCACCTGCACGTGGACTCGGCGGAGACCAGCACCGGCACCCAGTACGACGAGCTGACGCCCACCGCCGCCCCGCACGAGTGTGCGGGGCCCCTCGCGCGCTGCGTCAGTTCAGCGGGTCCAGCGTGAGATACGCCTGCTGCGGGTTGCCGTCGTTGACCAGCGACTCGTGGTTGCCGACGTCGTCGAAGGCGAAGGCGTACGCCTTGCCGTCGGCCATCTGCGCGTGGATGGCCTTGGCGTACTGGTTGGTCACCCCGTCCTGGTAGAAGCCGGCGTCCGAGCTGTCCGGCTGGTCGTGGTTGCTCAGCAGCGTGGAGCGGTTGTAACCGGCGCGCAGAGTACGGGATTCCGTGATGTGAGAGAACGTCAGAAGGTGCGTCGCAGCAGGGAGTTGAGCGCCTTCCAGTGGCGTTCCTCGCCCGCCGCGTCGTAGGAGGTGGTGTCCTTCTGGGTGTAGCCGTGCGGTGCGCCCTCGTAGACCTCGCTGGTGTGGCGCACCCCGGCCGCCGTGAGCGCGTCGTCCAGGCGCCGCCGCTGCTCCTCTGGCAGGGAGGGGTCCTGGTCGGCGTGGCCGAAGTACAGCTCGGCGGTGATGCGGCCGGCGCCCAGGTGCGGACTGTCCGGGTCCTCAGTGGCCAGGTTGCCGCCGTGGAACCCGGCGGCCGCCGCCACCCGTCCGGGATGCGTGGCCGCGGCGCGCAGCGCCAGCCGGGCGCCCATGCAGTACCCGGTCACCGCCACCGGCCCGGCCGCGACGAGCGAGGACTCCTCCAGCCAGCCCAGGAACGCGTCCGCGTCGACCTCCGCCTGCTGAGGGGTGATCGAGTGCACCAGCGGGCCGAGCCGCTCCCAGATCGTCGGGTCGGAGTCCGGGTCGATGAAGTCGGGCAGCTCCAGCACCGGTGCCGTGCCCTGCCGGTAGAACACGTTGGGCACCAGCACGGTGTACCCCTCGGCGGCGAGCCGGTCGGCCATCCCCCTCAGCCAGGGCCGCAGTCCGTAGGCATCCTGGTAGAAGAGGACTCCGGGGTGCGGCTGCCCGTCGGCGGGGTGGGTCAGATAGGCGTCGGCGTCCCCGTCCCGGGTGGGGATGGTGACGGTCTTTCCCTGTACGTCAGTCATGATCAGCACGCTTCCTTATCGGTAAGGGTCGGTCTGGTTATGCCTGGTTATGCCTGGTTGTGCCTGGTTCGGTCTGGGGTGATCTACTCGAACCGCGCGGGGTCGCCCGCGCCCACCCGCACGATCTCCGCCTCGCCGCTGGAGAAGTCAACCACCGTGGTCGGCTCGGTGCCGCACTCGCCGGAGTCCACCACCGCGTCCACCACATGGTCGAGCCGGTCCTTGATCTCCCAGCCCTGGGTCAGCGGCTCCTCCTCGTCCGGGAGCAGCAGCGTGCTCGACACCAGCGGCTCGCCCAGTTCGGCGAGGAGCGCCTGGGTGGCCACATGGTCGGGGATGCGTACCCCCACCGTCCGCTTCTTCGGGTGCAGCAGCATACGCGGCACCTCGCGGGTGGCCGGCAGGATGAAGGTGTAACTGCCCGGCGTCGCCGCCTTCACCGCCCGGAACACGTCGTTGTCGACCCGTACGAACTGGCCGAGCTGCGCGAAGTTCTGGCACATCAGCGTGAAATGGTGCCGGTCGTCCAGGCGGCGGATGGACCGGATGCGCTCCATGCCGTCCTTGCTGCCGAGCTTGCAGCCCAGGGCGTAACACGAGTCCGTGGGATAGGCGATCAGCGACCCCGACCGGACCGCGTCCGCGATCTGCGACACCGCGCGGGGCTGCGGGTTCTCGGGGTGCACGTCGAAGTACTTGGCCATTCGCCGAGCTTAAGCCGTCACCGTCCGCCGCCCGCGCACCCCCACCCGGCCGGGCGTAGGACGCGAGGACCGGGGCATCCGCACCTTGAGGCACCCGGAGCGCTCTCCCCCCAGCTCCGGGCCCCGCCGTCTCCGCCGGTGGCCGA
>NZ_JBHXLV010000330.1:0-4250 GCF_042721685.1 Streptomyces sp. NPDC058459
GTCCGTCCGTGTACCCGGCCGAAGCGCGCCGCGCCGGGTCGCCGTCTTGATCCCGGCAGCCCTCACCACCGCCCGGCGGAGCGGCGCGAGTTCGGCGAAGCGCAGGCCGTCGGAGAGTCGCAGTCCTCCGTGCCGTGAGGACGTCTCCTGCTGGGGGGACGGGACGACCGGAGGAGGGAGAGGGACGGGCCGAGGCGGCGACCGTCCTCCCCCGTGTGCCATGCGGTCGTGCGTGTCATGCTCCGGGGGCGGTCCACTTCTGGTTGGCGCCGCCGTTGCAGTCCCAGATCACTGCCTGCGTACCGTCGGTGGTGGAAGAGGCGGGGTCGTCGAGGCAGCGGCCGGAGACCGGGTTGCGGTAGCCGCCGTTGTAGGGCTGCCACTGCTGGTTGGCGCCGCCGTTGCAGTCCCAGATCTCGACCTTGCTGCCGTTGGCGGTTGCCGCGCCGGTCACGTCGAGGCACTTGCCCAGGGCCCGCAGGGTCCCGTCCGGCACGGCGGTCCAGGACTGGGCGCCGGTGCCGTTGCAGCTCCAGATCTGGGCGGCGGTGCCGTTGGCGCTGCTGCTGGAGTTGATGTCCAGGCACTTGCCGGCGATGCCGGATCGCACAGGGCCGCCGACGGTGACCGGGGGTTTGATCCACCCGGCGCTGTCGGCTGCCTGGATGCCGGCGTTGAAGGCGTCGGCCATCTTGCTGAAGCCGTTGTCGTTGGGATGCAGCGCGTCGGAGAGGTCCGCGGTGGTCAGAGCGCTCATGTCGACCAGCCGGACGTGCTTGCCCGCGGCCTGCTTGGCCTGGACGATGCCGGGGAGCTTCGCGTTGAAGGCGGGCCGGTTGGGTTCCTCGGTAGAGCTGGTGGAGACGATCAGGGTGCCGACCAGGACCGTGGCGTCGGGGACGTCGGTGGTGATCCGGTCGATCAGTGCGCTGAGCCGGTCGGTGGCGGTGGGGACCTGGTAGTTCTGGTTCAGGTCATTGGTGCCGATCTCCAGGGTGACGACATTGGGCCGGTACTCGGCCAGCACCGAGTCCGCTATGCCCGCTATCTGTTCGATCCGCCAGCCGGAGTGGCCCTCGTTGTCGGGGTCGGACATCGGTCCGTTCCGGCCGGAGCCCACGAAGTCCAGGGCGTGCCCCTCGGCTGCCAGCTCGTTCCACAGGAAGCCCCGGTAACTGTTGCCCGACGGGCTGCCGATGCCCCAGGTGATCGAGTCCCCCAGCGGCATCACCCGCAGGGACGCGGGCGCCGCTGCCCGTAAGGGGGCCGTCGCCGTGCCGGCCATGGCGGGCAGCGTCACGCCCAGGCTGAGCGCGACTGTCATCGCCGCTGCCGTGCCTGCTCGTTGGAACCTCATATGTTCTGTTCTCCTCTGCCGTGCGGGGGGCTACGGAAGCTGGTGCCGCGTGCGGTGGGGTCCATGGCAGTGCTCGCGTGGTCGGGGTGTCCTGGACGTCTACGGCCGAGTCGCTGCCCGACACCTGCCAGAAACAGACGGCCAGGACGCAACTCGACTACTCACACGAGTAGTTGGGTGAGTTCCCCCTGCCGCCGACCTCCGGGCGCGACCAAGCGCTGACAACGTTGTCGCCGAGATCCGAAAGCGCGCGCGGCAACTGGGCGCTCCTCCCTCGCCACCGGCCCTGACGTGCTGGCGCACACCGGCCGCAAGGAGAGAGCGCTCTCTGAAGCTAGCCAGAGATCATGGACGCGTCAATGGTCTGGACATGCGGTCGGACGGAGCCCATCCGCTTCCACCGCGGCCGCTCACTCCACGCGGTCGCGCTCCCGTCATCCCGGAAGTGCCGAGGCACATCGTCGCGCGGGGTCCGCCTCAGACCGTCGAAGGTGACCGGTGCGCACGCGTCCGAGCTGCGGACACGAACCACCGGATCGGCTCAGCGCCCCGGGCGTACGCGCTCAAGTTCCTGCGAACTTCATCCGATGCCTGTTGACTCGTGTTCACGATTTCGGTCCATTGCGTTGACAGCCGTTCAGGAACTGCCCTTTGCTGTGAGAGTCTCACCCCCCCCACACCGGTGCGGCACGAGCCGCGCCATCCGCACCTGGAGTCGCGCGATGAAGCGATGGCGTGTTCCCCTGACGAGTCACCCTCTCCTTCTCGCGCCGGCCACCCCCGCCGCCGCGCACGCGGCCGCCGCGACGGCGGTGGCCGACCCGGCGTCACCGGCCGATCCCCTGCTCGGTACGTCCCACTAGGGCAACACGTTCCCCGGCGCCGACGCCCCGTCCGCCACGGTCCTGCGGAGTCCCGACACACCGTCACGGCCGCCCGGCGGCAACCGCGCCCGCACCGACAACGTTGTCACGGGTTCACCTGAACCACCTGTCCGGTCCCCCCTGACCGCCGGGTGATCTTCGCCGACCGTGCAGCGGCCCCGTCCCGGAACGACGGGCCGCCGCACGGCCCAGACACCCCCTCGGTCCTTGCCGGGGCCACACCTGCATCCCCCCACCAGGAGTGGAACAACGATGAACACACGCACGCTCGGAAGACGGGCAGCTCGGGCGCTGGTCACCCTGCTCGGACTGCTGCTGGTGATCCCCGGCGCCATGAGCGCGCAGGCAGCGCCGACCCCTGCGGCAAGCAGCATCGCGGTGCTGATGAAGTCGTACAACGCCGACAACGGCCGGATCGACGCCAACGCGTGGTGGACCGCCGCGGTGTCGCTGAGCACGGTGATGACCTACCACCAGGCCACCGGCGACAGCCAGTACGACTACGCGATCTCCGGCGCCTTCGCCAAGAACAGCAGCTTCACCAACGACTACATCGACGACACCGGCTGGTGGGCCCTGGTCTGGCTGCAGGCCTACGACATCACCGGCAACACGAACTACCTGAACATGGCCAGGACCACCACCAACTACATGCACGACTACTGGGACTCCCAGTGCGGCGGCGGCGTCTACTGGAGCACCGCCAAGCAGTACAAGGCATCCATCGCCAACGAGCTCTTCCTCGCGGCGACGGCCGGCCTGCACAACCGCATCGCGGGTGACACCACATACGGCGGCTGGGCGACCGCCGAATGGAACTGGTTCAAGAACTCGGGCCTCATCAAGGGCAACCTCGTGCAGGACGGACTCAACGTCCCCAACTGCACGTTCAGCACGGCGAACTACTCGTACAACCAGGGTGTCATCCTCCAGGGGCTCATCGAGCAGTCCCGCGCCGGCGGTGACACTTCGCTGCTGAACACGGCGACGACGATCGCCAACGCCGCCGTCGCGCGGTTCAACCGCAACGGCGTGCTCTACGACGGGTGCGAGCCGAACTGCACCGGCGACGGTTCGGCCTTCAAGGGCATCTTCGCCCGCTACCTGCGGTCCCTGGCCAACGCCACCAGGAGCACGGCCTACGACACCTTCCTCGCCACCACGGCGAACTCCATCCTCGCCAACGACACCGACGGCGACGGCCGGCAGGGCAACTCCTTCGTGGGGCCGTTCGCCCTGTGGACCCCCAGCACCCAGGCCGCCGCGGCCGAAGTCCTGGTCGCCGCACTCGGACTGACCACCACACCGCCGCCCACCAACTCCAGCGGGGTGTTGCGCGGGCAGGAGTCCGGCCGGTGCGCGGACGTGCCTGGCGCCGACCAGACCAGTGGCACGCGGCTCGCGCTGTGGGACTGCAACGGCGGCGGCAACCAGACCTGGACGACGGACAGCTCGGGCCGGCTGACCGTCTACGGCAGCAAGTGCCTGGATGTCGACGGAGCCGGTACCGCCGACGGCACGGCGGTCCAGATCTGGGACTGCAACAACACCGGGGCCCAGACCTGGAGCATCCGCTCCGACGGCACCGTCGTGAACACCGGGTCCGGAAAGTGTCTGGACGCCACCGGTCACGGCACCGCCAACGGCACGCCGCTGGAGATCTGGACCTGCAACGGCGGCAACAACCAGAGGTGGAGCAGGACGTGAGGCGGCACTGAGCCCATCATCCCGGACACACACCGGTGCACCTCGCGCCCTCGGTCGCCACCGGTCCCGGCGCTCGGCGTGCGGCGGGCGTGTGCCGGGTCGCGTCGGCCTCGCAGACGCAGCGCTCTCTGCCCACCTGCTCACGGATGGCCTCTCCGGGGCGCGCGTCCGGGTCCGTGCCGGAAGAATCCCGGGTGAGAGACCTCACCGCGGCACGCCCGCGCGCGACCGGTGGACCGGATACGGATGGCGAGGTGGGCGGCACGATGGCCGGACCGGGGAGTCCCGAGGCCGTCCCGCGG
>NZ_JBHXLV010000331.1:0-1228 GCF_042721685.1 Streptomyces sp. NPDC058459
AGTTCGGCGGTGTCCTACTCTCCCACAGGGTCCCCCCTGCAGTACCATCGGCGCTGTGAGGCTTAGCTTCCGGGTTCGGAATGTAACCGGGCGTTTCCCTCACGCTATGACCACCGAAACACTATGAAACACAAGCCGTCATGTGTGGCACATGAGGCTGTTCGTGGTTTCAGAACCAACACAGTGGACGCGAGCAACTGAGGACAAGCCCTCGGCCTATTAGTACCAGTCAACTCCACCCGTTACCAGGCTTCCATATCTGGCCTATCAACCCAGTCGTCTACTGGGAGCCTTACCCTCTCAAGGAGGTGGGAACACTCATCTCGAAGCAGGCTTCCCGCTTAGATGCTTTCAGCGGTTATCCCTCCCGAACGTAGCCAACCAGCCATGCCCTTGGCAGGACAACTGGCACACCAGAGGTTCGTCCGTCCCGGTCCTCTCGTACTAGGGACAGCCCTTCTCAATATTCCTACGCGCACAGCGGATAGGGACCGAACTGTCTCACGACGTTCTAAACCCAGCTCGCGTACCGCTTTAATGGGCGAACAGCCCAACCCTTGGGACCGACTCCAGCCCCAGGATGCGACGAGCCGACATCGAGGTGCCAAACCATCCCGTCGATATGGACTCTTGGGGAAGATCAGCCTGTTATCCCCGGGGTACCTTTTATCCGTTGAGCGACGGCGCTTCCACAAGCCACCGCCGGATCACTAGTCCCGACTTTCGTCCCTGCTCGACCCGTCGGTCTCACAGTCAAGCTCCCTTGTGCACTTACACTCAACACCTGATTGCCAACCAGGCTGAGGGAACCTTTGGGCGCCTCCGTTACTCTTTAGGAGGCAACCGCCCCAGTTAAACTACCCATCAGACACTGTCCCTGATCCGGATCACGGACCCAGGTTAGACATCCAGCACGACCAGACTGGTATTTCAACGACGACTCCCCCTGAACTGGCGTCCAGAGTTCACAGTCTCCCAGCTATCCTACACAAGCCGAACCGAACACCAATATCAAACTGTAGTAAAGGTCCCGGGGTCTTTCCGTCCTGCTGCGCGAAACGAGCATCTTTACTCGTAGTGCAATTTCACCGGGCCTATGGTTGAGACAGTCGAGAAGTCGTTACGCCATTCGTGCAGGTCGGAACTTACCCGACAAGGAATTTCGCTACCTTAGGATGGTTATAGTTACCACCGCCGTTTACTGGCGCTTAAGTTCTCAGCCTCGCCC
>NZ_JBHXLV010000331.1:1327-2743 GCF_042721685.1 Streptomyces sp. NPDC058459
CTGCTGCAATGACACGACTTCGGCGGTACGCTTGAGCCCCGCTACATTGTCGGCGCGGAATCACTAGACCAGTGAGCTATTACGCACTCTTTCAAGGGTGGCTGCTTCTAAGCCAACCTCCTGGTTGTCTGTGCGACTCCACATCCTTTCCCACTTAGCGTACGCTTAGGGGCCTTAGTCGATGCTCTGGGCTGTTTCCCTCTCGACCATGGAGCTTATCCCCCACAGTCTCACTGCCGCGCTCTCACTTACCGGCATTCGGAGTTTGGCTAAGGTCAGTAACCCGGTAGGGCCCATCGCCTATCCAGTGCTCTACCTCCGGCAAGAAACACACGACGCTGCACCTAAATGCATTTCGGGGAGAACCAGCTATCACGGAGTTTGATTGGCCTTTCACCCCTAACCACAGGTCATCCCCCAGGTTTTCAACCCTGGTGGGTTCGGTCCTCCACGAAGTCTTACCTCCGCTTCAACCTGCCCATGGCTAGATCACTCCGCTTCGGGTCTTGAGCGCGCTACTAAACCGCCCTGTTCGGACTCGCTTTCGCTACGGCTTCCCCACACGGGTTAACCTCGCAACACACCGCAAACTCGCAGGCTCATTCTTCAAAAGGCACGCAGTCACGACGCATCGAGTAAACTCAATGCGCGACGCTCCCACGGCTTGTAGGCACACGGTTTCAGGTACTATTTCACTCCGCTCCCGCGGTACTTTTCACCATTCCCTCACGGTACTATCCGCTATCGGTCACCAGGGAATATTTAGGCTTAGCGGGTGGTCCCGCCAGATTCACACGGGATTTCTCGGGCCCCGTGCTACTTGGGTGTCTCTCAAACGAGCCGTTGACATTTCGACTACGGGGGTCTTACCCTCTACGCCGGACCTTTCGCATGTCCTTCGCCTACATCAACGGTTTCTGACTCGTCCTGCCGCCGGCAGACGACAGAAGAGAGATCCCACAACCCCGCACACGCAACCCCTGCCGGGTCTCACACGTATACGGTTTGGCCTCATCCGGTTTCGCTCGCCACTACTCCCGGAATCACGGTTGTTTTCTCTTCCTGAGGGTACTGAGATGTTTCACTTCCCCTCGTTCCCTCCACACTGCCTATGTGTTCAGCAGCGGGTGACAGCCCATGACGACTGCCGGGTTTCCCCATTCGGAAACCCCCGGATCAAAGCCTGGTTGACGGCTCCCCGGGGACTATCGTGGCCTCCCACGTCCTTCATCGGTTCCTGGTGCCAAGGCATCCACCGTGCGCCCTTAAAAACTTGGCCACAGATGCTCGCGTCCACTGTGCAGTTCTCAAACAACGACCAGCCACCCATCACCCCGAACCCTGACGGTCCGAGTGCACTGGGGCCGGCGACTGAAGGAACATCATTCCCTCAGACACCCAACAGCGTGCCCGGCA
>NZ_JBHXLV010000332.1:0-4241 GCF_042721685.1 Streptomyces sp. NPDC058459
GCCCAGCAGCTGGGCGAGGGGCTCGACGGTCGTCACCGGTCATCGGCTCTGCTCAACCGGTCAGCTTGAGCAGGGAGGCGCACAGGTGGTCGAGCATGGCCTCCACGCCCGTCGGAGCGAACCGCTGGGGATCGAACTCGCACGCCAGATAGACGCGGTCGCCCTGGGTGACGACCTGGAACTGGAAGGTGCCCAGCTCGCCCTCGAACTGGTCCGTCCCCGTGTCGAAGACTGGGCTGCTGCCCCACTTCATGAAGTTGAACAGGATCTGCGGGGTCCGCGCGGGTGCCGTGGAACCAGGGGCGCCGCACAGCTGCACGGTGTACTCCCACGGCGTGGTCTGGTAGGCGATGGCGTCCATCCACGACGTGGTGGCGGCTTGCAACGCGTGCTCCGGGTCGGCGAGGGACCGGTGCCGCACCCGGACCGGCAGCAGGTCGCCGAAGGATCCCAGGGTCTGTTGGTACTGCGGTGGTCGGCCGGCCACGTTGACCCGCAGCACCGTGTCGTCGGCGCCGGACTCTTGGGCGATCGACGCGGACAGCGCGGCCAGCATGAGGAGGAACGGCGAGGACCGGCGGCTGCCGGAGGCTCGTCTCAACACCGGTGCGGTCACCGGAAGTTCGACCCTGATGGAATGAACCGTGCCGGTGAGAGGGCTGCTCGGGTCACCCGCGAAGGGGAAGAGAGCCGGCCGGTCCGGTTCGGTGCCGTCGAGGTAGCGGGACCAGAAGGAGCTGATCGCTGAGTCGGACGGCTTCGGGTTCTCCGGGAAGGTCCGCCGCTGCCAGGCGACCCAGTCGCGGTAGCCGCCGTTACGCGGTCCCCGTGTCGCGCAGTCGCGGGACAGGACGTGGGCCCGGAAGTTGTGCAGACTGCGCGCGTCGCTCAGATAGAAGTCGAAGGCTGCGCAGAGGGTGCGTACGACGGCGCCGTTCTCGTCCGGGTGCCGCACGAGGGCCGCCCGCCACAGCGGGGCGCCGCTGGCCCTGACGAGGGGTCGGTTGAGGTGCCGGGTCGTCTCACGGTAGGCCTCCGGTGAGTCCACGACGACCTGCTCGAAGGGCAGTTCGAGACCCGGGGTGAACAGGATGCGGCCGTCCGGACGGTCCTCCAGGTATGTGACCTGGAGAGCCTCCTCCCGGGCGGCGAGGTGGACGAGCTGCTGGCGCAGCTCCTCGTCCCCGTAGCCGTCGGGCAGGTCGAACTCTATGTAGCGGTTGCACAGTTGGTCCACGCTCTCGCGGTCCCGGCGCTGGAGTTCCGCGGCCCAGGCCTGTTGCCAGGTGAGTTCACTGGGTTCGTTGGAAGTCTGTGTTGACGCTGGCAAGAGTGGGCCTTTCGTCTCGTGAGGGCGCTTCCGGAGAGCCCCGTGGGTCGTCATCGTGTCCCGGCGGCGCAGGCTGCCGCCTGCCAGGCGAGTGTGTTGTAGCACGCACCCGCCGCTCTCAGCCTGGACAGGTGCGAGGGCAGGGCCGAGACGAATTCGCTCGCCGTCCTGCGCCCGGACCACGAGCGCTCCGCGATCGCCACCAGGCGCGGGAACGCCCGCCACTGCACGATGTCCGGGCTGGGCAGGTACTCACCCCACAGCATTCCCTGGGTTCCCAGGACCTGGTGCTCCGCCCCGGGCGGGACCGGTTCGTAGGCGTATACCCGAGAGAGCGGCAGAGGGCCGCCGATGGCCTGGGGTTCCTCGGGGGAGTCAGTCTCGGCCTGGTCCAGGTAGGTGTACTCGTGTGGCACTGCGATCACCTGGTGCCCGGCGGAGAGGGCCGCTTCGACCCGGCCGAGGTTCTGCCAGGCGAAGACGAGGGCCTCCTCCGGCCATCCGGGAGCGAGCTGGTCGTCCCAGAGGGCCTGCCTACGCCCCCGTCGGGCCAGGTGGCGGCCCATCTCGGTCAGCCACCAGCGGGGCAGGTCCGCCGTTCCGGCGAGCCCGCTCCGCTCCACGCGCCGCCGCGCCTGGGGACTGGCCTGCCACTCGTCCAGTGGGACCTCGTCGCCGCCCAGATGGACGTACTCGAAGGGGAAGACGTCCATCAGCTCGTCCAGGACGTCGCGCATGAAATCGAGCGTCGAGTCCTCGGTGTTGAGCACGTGGGGCGAGATGCCCCAGGAGGTGCGCACCGGAATCCGGTGGCCGGGACGGTTGCCCAGCTCCGGGTAGGCGCTCACGGCGGCCTGCGTGTGCCCGGGGAGGTCGATCTCCGGCATGATCTGCACCCCGCGTAGTTCGGCGTGCGCGACGAGTGCACGCAGCTCTCCCTGGGTGTAGAACCCGCCATGCGGAGTGTCGTCGAAGCGGCCCTCGTCCAGGTGTCCGGCCGAGCTCTCCGCGCGGTGGCCGCCCACCCCGGTCAGTCGCGGGAACTTGTGCGACTCGAACCGCCAGCCCTGGTCGTCGGTGAGATGGAGATGCAGGCGGTTGAGCTTGTGCAGCGCCAGCAGATCCACGAACCGGAAGAGCGAGGACAGCGGCTGGTGCCATCGGGCCACGTCGAGCAGGGCGCCTCGCCAGCTCAGCCGGGGCCGGTCGAGCAGGTGGATACCGGGCAGGAACCATCGGGCCCCGGCCGTCGTGCCGGGCGCGAGGACCTCGGCCGGCAGTAGCTGACGGAGCGTCT
Organism: Streptomyces sp. NPDC058459; assembly: GCF_042721685.1. NCBI lineage: Bacteria > Bacillati > Actinomycetota > Actinomycetes > Kitasatosporales > Streptomycetaceae > Streptomyces > Streptomyces sp. NPDC058459. The sequence continues at coordinate 2,628 of NZ_JBHXLV010000332.1, forward strand.
GGACGGCCCAGCACAGGCCCAGTTCGCTCGCCGCCTCGGCGCGCAGGCCGGTCGCGTCGACGCTCAGCCGGTAGCCCTCGCCGCCCAGGGTGGCGTCGTCCACCAGCGCGAAGGACAGTTCGGCCGCGGCACTGGTCCCCGGCGGCAGGGGGAGACCGGTCGGCTCGCACAGCAGTGCGCGGACGAGCCGCGTGATGTCCGGCGGGGCGAACAGCCGGGTGGTCCGGGTCAGTTCGAATCGGACATCGGTCCAGCGCAGGTCTTCGGGGGACGGAAACAGTGAAATGGCGCTCATGTACGTGAGACATCCAAGTCGTCGGCGGGCGGGGGCGTCCGACGCGGACGCGAGGACGGGTCAGTCGGCGATGAGCCGGCGCAGCCATTCGAGTCGTGTGTGCTTCGCCACCTGGGAGATGCGGGCGGAGGGGACCCACTCGTCGAAACTGTGGAAGGCACCCGGCCAGATGTGGAGTTCCGCCTGGCTCCCGGCCTGCCACAGGCGGCTCGCGTAGGCCACGGCCTCGTCGCGCAGCGCCTCGGCCGAACCCGCGTCGATGTAGGCCGGGGGAAGGTCCGCGAGATCCTCGGCGCGGGCCGGCGCCGCGTAGCGGGACACCTCCGCCGAGCCCCGGCGGTCGCCCAGCAGCGCCGTCCAGCCGGTGATGTTGGACGTCCGGTCCCAGATGCCCCGCCCGTCGAACTGCCGGGACGAGACCGTGTCGCACCGGTCGTCGGTCATGGGACACAGGAGCATCTGGCCCAGCAGTCCCGGTCCGGCGCGATCGCGGGCCAGCAGGGCGACTCCCGCCGCCAGCCCGCCGCCGGCGCTCGGACCGCTCACGACGATCCGGTCGCCCCGCAGGCCGAGGGAGTCCGCGTGGTCGGCGAGCCAGGCGAGAGCCGCGTAGCAGTCCTCCACGGGGGCGGGATCCGGGTGCTCCGGGGCCAGCCGGTAGTCCACGGCCACGACCGCCAGTCCCAGAGCCTCGGCCCGCTCCAGGTCGCCGATGATCTCGACGCTGTGGTGGGTGCCCGCCACCATGCCGCCGCCGTGGATGTGCAGGATCGCTCCGCACTCCCCGGACACCGCGGTGGGGCGGCAGATCAGCACCGGAACCTCACCGGCACCACCGGCCCCCGGAACGGTCATATGCTCTACGGTGAAAGCCCCGTCGCGGCCCAGCTGTTCGTCCGTCAGGCTGGACGCCTTGATGCGCGCACGGTCGCCCGGGATCATGTCCGGCGTCATCGAACTGGGGCGCCGGGCGAGGATGCCGACGAGCGGCTCCGCCAGTTCGCGGTCGAATGGCGGCGGCGGCCCGACCGTGGTGGTGTCCGTCATCCTTCTTCCGGCTCCTTCACTCGCCGGCGGCCGGCAGCCCCGGCGCACCGACGTCGATCCGTGGCTGCCCGAGGTACAGCCCGCGGTACATGCAGCGCCGACGGCTCGCGGAGTCCCGGTAGGGCGTACGGCCGTGGGAGATCCGCGTGTTGTCGAAGACAATCGCCTGGCCGTCCGTCAGAGTCAGCCGCGTCGCGTAGGGGCTGCCGGGCCGGGCTGCCTCGTCGAGGTAGGCGATGCCGCGCTTGAGCGCGGCATCGTCCACTCCGTCG
>NZ_JBHXLV010000333.1:0-4206 GCF_042721685.1 Streptomyces sp. NPDC058459
CCACGGGACGGCGGCCTCCGGCGGCCCGGCTCACCCGCTCAGCCTCCGGCGACCTTCCCCCGCACCTTGCCCTCCGCCTCGGCCGTCCGCACCTCGCTGCGCACCTGGTCCGGCGTCAGATACGAGTCGGTGTACTCGAAGTCCTTCAGCTGGGCGGGCTTGCGGGCCTGGAAGCCGGTACGGACGAAATCGTCCCCGGCGACGGCGTTCAGCACCCAGTTCACCAGCACCCGCGCCTTGGCGACCCCGGTGCGCAGCGCCGACCAGTGATAGCCGCGCGCCACGATCTGGGCCAGGATGCCGCGCAGCTCGATCCCGAGCGGCCGGGACACCGCGTCCTTGCCGCCGAGATCGACCACGAGACCGAGATCCTTGTGGACGTACGCCTCCATCGGCTCGCCGCGCAGCGAGTGGATGATGTTGTCCGCCACCTTCGGGCCCTGCCGCATCGCGTGCTGCGCGGTCGGCGGGCAGATCGCACCCTCCTCGCCCTTGGCCAGGTCGGGCACGGCCGCCGCGTCGCCGAGCGCGAACACCCCGTCGTGCCCCGGCACCGTCATCTCCGGGGTCACCGCGAGCCGGCCGCGTACCGTCTCCGCGTCCAGCGTGCCGATGAGCGGACTGGCGACGACACCGGCCGTCCAGATCAGGGTGTGCGTCGGGATCACCCGTCCGTCGGTGAAGGTGACCTCGTCCTCGGTCACCTTGGCGACGGACACACCGAGGGAGACGTCGATGCCCCGGTCGCGCAGGATCTTCAGCGCCTGCCTGCCGAGCCGGTCGCCCAGCTCCGGCATCAGCTTCGGCGCGATGTCGATCAGATGCCAGCGGATCAGACCCGGGTCGAGCCGCGGATAGCGGCGGACGGCCGCGTGGGTGAGGCGCTGGAGGCAGGCCGCCGTCTCCGTACCCGCGTAGCCGCCGCCGACCACCACGAACTGCAGCCGCGCCGCCCGCTCGGCCGGGTCGTCGCTGGCGTCCGCGAGGTCCAGCTGCGAGATCACGTGGTCGCGGACGTAGGCGGCCTCCGCGAGGGTCTTCATCCCGTAGGCGTGCTCGGCGAGGCCGGGGATGTCGAAGGTGCGGGTCACGCTGCCCGGCGCCAGCACCAGATAGTCGTAGGGCTCGTTGACGATCTCGTCGGTGATGGTGCGGATGACGCACACCTTCGCCGCCAGGTCCACCCCGATCGCCCCGCCCGGAATGATCCGGGTGCGGTACTTCTTGCTGCGGCGCAGCGAGACGGCGATCGACTGCGGCGTCAGCACGCCGGAGGCGACCTGGGGCAGCAGCGGAAGGTAGAGCTGGTAGGAGAACGGCGTCACCAGGGCGACATCCGCCTCGTCAGGGCCGAGTTTGCGCTCCAGCCGGCGCACGCACTCGACTCCGGCGAAGCCTGCGCCGATCACCAGAATCCTGGGTCGTCGTGTCACGGTGTTGTTCCCTTCTGCGGCTCCCGTCGGTCCGGATGGACGCCGTTCGCATGCCCTGGACCACTGTCACCACACCCGATCCCACCGCGCCCCGCGCCGGCGCGCCAGTCGGCGGCGCCCGGCGGCGGACGCGCGGGCGGCGGCCTGCCCCCCCCCGCGCGCACCGCGGGCTCACCACGGGAGGAAGACGTGGATGTCCTTGCCGTTCCCCTCCACCACCACGCTCACCTGATCGCACAGCGTGTGCACCAGATGCCAGCCGATGCCCCCGCCGCCCGAACTCGGCCGGAAGGGGCGCGGTTCGGGCACCACCGTGCTGGTGTCGTGCATGGTCACATGCACCCCGTCGAAGGTGCGCCGCATCCGCATCCCGAACGGCCCCGGCGCGAACTGGACCGCGTTGGCCGCCAGCTCCGTGACCACCAGCAGGATGTCGTCCCAGTACTCCGGCGCCGTGGGCGGCGCGTCCCGGGCGAGCTTGCGGAGGAACTCCTCCGCGGCCAGCCGCGCGCCCGTCACGTTCGGCAGCTCGCCGGGAAAGGAGTACGCACGCTCGTGCGCTCTCTCGGAGGGAGGGGTGCCGTCCCAACGCCGCTCTGTCGCCATCTCGTATTCCCCGCCGTACCCCGGAGCGGGTCGGGCTCGGTCCCCGCGCTCCGGGGCGGTCATCGTCGCTGGTCAGTTCACCAGGGCGGGTTCCCAGCACCACGCGGATTACGCGTGGACGCGCCACCTGGCACTCACCGGCTCACCGGAACACGTCGTCCGGCTCGTCCCAGTCCACCGGTTCCGGGCCGCGTCCGGCCCGCGCGGCCCGCGAACGCGCCTTGTACATCGCGTCGATCTCGGGCGCGTAGTGCCGCGCTATGACATCCCGGCGCAGCTTCAGCGACGGCGTCAGCAGCCCGTTGTCCGGGGCGAACGGCTCCTGCACGACCCGGTAGACCCGGATGGACTCGGCGCGGGACACCGTGCTGTTGGCCGAGGCGACCGCGCGGGCCAACTCCTCGCGCAGCGCGCTCTCCTCCCGGCTCTCCCGCCCCTCGTAGTCGCCCTGCGGCGCCAGCGCGGCCCGCCAGTGCGCGAGGAACTCCGGGTCCAGGGTGATCAGCGCGCCCACGCACGGCCGGTCCTCGCCCACGACCACCGCCTGGTGGATCAACGGGTGCATGCGCAGCCGCTGCTCCAGCGGCGCGGGCGCCACACTCTTGCCGCTGGAGGTGATGATGACGTCCTTCTTGCGGCCGGTGATGGTCAGATACCCCTCCCGGTCCAGCCGCCCGAGGTCCCCGGTCGACAGCCAGCCCCCGCGCAGCACGCTGCGGGTGCGCGCCTCGTCGCCGACGTAGCCCTGGAACACCGACGGGCCGTGCACGAGGATCTCCCCGTCCTCGGCCACCCGGACCTCGGTGCCCGGCAGCGGCATACCGACCGTCCCTGACTTCTCCCGGCCCAGCGGCTGCATGGTGATCCCGCCGGAGGTCTCCGTCAGCCCGTAGCCGTCGTGGACGTACAGGCCGATGCCCTCGAAGAACAGCGACAGTTCGCGGCTCAGCGAGGACCCGCCCGAGGCACCCCGCCGGGCCCGGCCGCCGAGCGCGGCACGCAGCTTGCGGTACACCGTCCGCTCGTACAGGGCGTGCTGGAGCCGCAGATCCAGACCGGGGCCCGTCCCGATGCCCAGGCGGCCGCGCTCCTCGGCCTCGGCGAAGTCCCGCGCGGTCTGCGCCGCCCGCTCGAACAGCGCACCCCGGCCCGCCTGGTGAGCCGTCCTCAGGAAGGTCTTGTACAGCCTCTCGAACACCGAGGGGACCCCGTAGAGATACGTCGGCCGGAAGGTGCTCAGCGCCGTGGCGAGCGCCTCCTCGGTCATCTCCGGCTCGTGCGCCATCAGGAAGCCGCCGCGCAGACACAGCGTCTGCACCATGATCCCGTACACGTGCGAGAACGGCAGGAAGGCCAGGACCGAGGGCTGTTCGCCCGGCTGCGCGGCCGTGTGACCCCAGCCCGCCAGCAGGACGTCGCAGGAGTACGCCAGCCCGCGGTGGCTCAGCGCGCAGCCCATCGGGCGCCCGGTCACGCCGGAGGTGTAGGTGACCGCCGCCGTCGAGTCCGGCAGCACGATCCGGCGGAGCGACTCCACGGTGGTCAGCGGGATGTGCACGCCCCGCTCGGTGAGTTCGGGCAGCACGCCCGCGTCCAGTTGCCAGACGTGCCGGAGCCGGGGCAGCGCCGCGCACACCGTGCCGACGGTCATCACGCCCAGCTCGTCCTCCACCGCCACGGCCACACAGCCCGCGTCCCGCAGAATCCACTCGACCTGGTCCCGCGAGGAGGTCGGATGGATCGGCACGACCTCCGCGCCCACGGTCCACAAAGCGTGCGCCAGCACCGTCCACTCGTAGCGGTTGCGGGCCATCAGGCCCACCCGGTGGCCCGGCGAGATCCCTGCGGCCACCAGCCCCTTGGCCAGTCCCACCACCTCGTCCCGCAGTACGGCGGCTGTGACCGTCTCCCACTCGCCCGCGGCGGCCCTCGCGTGCCGGGCGACCAGCGGCAGTCCGGGACTCTTCTCTGCTTTCTCGAAGACGGTGTCGGCGAGTCCGCCGGCGGGCGCCGGGAACGCTGACGGAGCGGAGGCGACGTCGCGCATGCGCTGCTCCTGGAAGTACGGAGGGTGACCCCGCCGATCGGCTCTGTGTCGGCGGTGCACGAATGTAGCGCGGGGACGGGGTTTCGGTGCGGGGACGGGCAAAGTCGTGATCCGCTGATG
>NZ_JBHXLV010000334.1:0-4156 GCF_042721685.1 Streptomyces sp. NPDC058459
GGGCGGTCCGGTCGGAGAGGGTCACCTCGACATGATGAAGTCCAGCGCGTAGCCGGGGGCGGTCGTCCAGTACGTGACTCGCTGGCCGTCGTTGGCGTACAGGGTGTCGACGGGCATGGGGACGTCGACCGGCTTGCCGGCGGTGCTGCCGGGCTCACGGCCCTGCAGGCTGAGCGTGATGCTCTTCGCCTCGTACTCGTCCATGGGGCCGTTCACGAGCAGGGCGGCGTACGCCTCCTGACCGGGTGCGAGGGTGAGGGGGCCGCCGGAGGTGGGGGCGCTGTCCTTGATGACGGGGGCCGTGGTGCGGCCGGCACCCAGCCGCACGAGCGGGTAGCGGTAGAGGTCGCACTTCTTGTCGCCGGCGTTCTGGACGGTGAGGAGCAGATGCCGGGCGTCGGTGCTGTCCGCCGGCTCCTTCACCGCGGACACGCCCAGGTCCCTCTGGGAGCAGGCGGGGACGGTGACGCGGGCGCCGCCGGCGTGGCGTGCCGCCGCCTCGTAGGTCTTCTCCGCGCCTGTCTGCGGGACGCGGGCGGACGCCGGCGAGACACCGTAGCCGAGCGCGAGGACGAGGCCCGTGGCTGCGGCCATGAGACAGGCAGCGGGGTGTTTCACGTTCATGTGGCAGTTCCTTTTCGATCGTCAGGAGGGCGTACGCGGCCGCGTGGTCCACGACGGGGGAGCCGGCCGCGTTCCCGCCGGTGGCGCGACACCGCCGTCCTCCCGCGGGGCCGTGGGTGCGCCACGGCCTTTCGGTGAACGGCTGTCGTGGCACCGGCGGGTTCAGCCGGTGCGACGGGCACAGCGTCGGATGCCCGGTGACCGTGGGGCAACAGCTGCCCCTAAGGCTGCGACGCTGGGACGGTCCCAGCACTGGTGACCTGGGAAGAAGCGCGTGCCTGGGATGCCGTTCAGGGATGCGGTACCGCGCGCCCGGCCGGCGGAACGCCCGTGCGGCACGGGAGTGACGAAAAGAGAAGGGGATGGTGTGACGGGGGAACCGACCCGGCCGCGGATACGTGCACGTAGGCGAGGCCACTGCCGGCGCCGACGGGGCCGCGCGGGCACGGAGCCGATGAACGGATGCGAGGTCGGACCGCATGGACGTAATCCGCGACGACGCGGCGCAGTTCGCGTCCCTGCTGGCACGGCTGAAGAGCCGCACGGACCGCAGCTACTCCTCGCTGGCCCGCCACCTTGACATGAACACCTCCACCTTGCACCGCTACTGCCGGGCAGAGGTGGTGCCGGCGGACTTCGCCGTGATCGAGCGGTTCGCCAACCTGTGCGGCGCCTCCCGCCAAGAGCGCGAGGAGCTGTACCGCCGCTGGATTCTGGCGGACGCGGAACGCCGGCGACAGCGCACGCCCGGGGCCCGGCGCGCGGTCGAGCCGAGCACCCGCGCGAGCGGTCCCGCGCTGACCGTGGCCGGGAAGCCGGACGGCCCGGGGGACAAGCCCACCGAGCGCAGCTCCCCGGCCGCCACGGGTCAGGAACGACTCCCGTCGGCACAGCGACGCCCCCCTTACGGGCGCCCCCGAGGACGGCTCACACGGGTGACGGCAGTGGCGGCGTCACTCGTCATCCCGCTGGCAGCTCTCACCGCGTCCGCCGCCGTCCGCGACAGCCCGCACCAGCGTGCGTCAGCGGTCCCGGGCCGCAGCACGCCGAGCGCCACGACGTCGCCGCCGCGCGGCGCGGGCCATCCACCGCCGGCCGCCGCCCCTACCCCGAGCGGCACGGGGCCATCGGCCTTCGCCCGCCCTTCGTCGAAGCCCTCGGCACCGGCCGCCGACAAGAGCGGCGAGAACGCGCGCGAAGACCCTACGGACACCGGCACGGTCGTTGCCGGGGCGCCCCTGACCTGGACCGCGGACTCCCACGTCTGGCAGCTCGAATGCGACCACGACTACGTCATCGCCAGACCGCCGCGTCTCGTTCCGCCGCCCCCCGTCCCGGCGGACGCGGCGGCGTGGGCCGGCTCCCAGGGGGCGGTGCACGGCCGTACCACCAACCTGCGGATCACGGTGCAGGGCCAGGGCCCGGCCGCCGTAGTCCTGACGGCACTGCACGTGCGCATCGCCGAACGCACCGCTCCCGCCACCCGCCCGAGCATCGCCTACTCCATGTACGAGGGCTGCGGTGCCGCCCTCATCCCGCGCTACTTCTCGGTCGACCTGGACACGCACCGGCCACTGGCCCGTTCAGTGCCGGGCAACGATCCCGGCAGGCCCGCCCCCGCGATCGACTTCCCTTACCGGGTGTCCCAGCGCGAGCCTGAGGTCCTGTTCCTCTCCGCCCGCACGGTCGCCTGCACCTGCGACTGGTACCTCGAACTCGACTGGTCCTCGCAGGGCCGGACCGGCTCGGTCCGCGTCGACGACCACGGCCGCCCGTTCCGCACCACGACCATCAAGGGGCTGCCGCACTACTGGTACCGCCACCCCGCCGGCTGGGTCCCGATGAAAGCCGCTCACGAGGATCCCGGAGCGGGCGGCTGAAAGGGGTGAAGACACGCTGCCCGGTTTCCGTGCCGTACCGCGCCGATCATGGCGCACACGCCGGACGGCGTGAAGGACAGGGTGGTGACGTGGTGACATCGGCAGAGACGTCCTGGGCGGCCCCGTGCAGGGGGCCGAGCCACGTCAGTCCGGCGAGCTGATCACCCGCGAAACCCAGCCGGAGCGCACTCCGCGACCAGAAAGAGGAACATCACGTTCCCCACCGCGAAGATCGCGGCCGGGCGTCTGTCCCGCGCGGTGCTGACGGCCCCGTTCTGACGGTGGCGGTCCTCCCCGGCCGAAGAGTCGATGCCGCCGTCCGCTCCGGGTCGGATTCGGCGCTTTTCCCTGTCATGCCGGTGAGAAGCGGGGGACATACAGTGGCAGCATGAACCAGCGGCTTGCCCTGCTCGAAAGCATCGAGAAGGGCATCCCGGAGACGGAGATCTTCCGGCTAGCTCTGCTGCACGGTGTGGCGGAACTGGGCGGTCTCGGCGGCGCGGTGCACCTGCGGGGCCCGATGTCCGCGCTTCGCCTGGTCGCGACGACGGGACTGCCCCCCGCGGTCGCACAGTCCTGGGAGATCATCGACCATGAGGGCGCGCAGCCGCAGGCCCTCGCAGTGCGTCTCGGTCGGCGGGTCTGGGCGCCGTACACCACCACCGGGGCCGATCCGCTGGCGGGCACGGGCCTGGCCGCCGTCCCCGTACCCGGCGTCGACCGTCTCAACGGCGTTCTGACGATCCTCACGCCCGGCCGGGAACCCACTGCCGAGCAGTGGGACTTCCTGTCCGCCCTCACCGCATGGTCGCAGCGCTGGGCCGCGTCGGCGCCGCCACCGGCCGGGCGCCCCCGGGAGGACCCGCTGACCTCCACCCATCGCGACCTGCGTGCCCTGCAAGTGGGCACCTGGGACTGGAACATCAGGACGGGCGAGCTCTTCTGGGACGAAGCCGCCATGATGATCTACGGTGCCGACCCGGACACCTTCGTACCGCGCGCCGAGAGCTGGATGAAGATCGTCCATCCCGACGACCTTCCCTCCATTCTGGCCGCCGTCGACAGGGCCATCCGGGACGTCACCATGTTCGAAGCGGAGTACCGGGTGCTCCGGCCGGACGGCAGCCAGGTGTGGACGCAGGCGCGCGCCAGACTCGTGCTCGACGCGGACGGCGACCCGTGCCGCCTGATCGGCCGGGCGTGGGAGAGCAACGAGTCGCCCGCCGCCCGCAACACCCTCGGCCGGGTCCTGCGGCACATGAGTGACAGCTTCCTCGCCCTCGACCACGACGGGAAGATCGTGTTCAGCAACCTTCCGGCCGAGCGCACCCTGGGGTACGCCGAGGAAGAGCTGACGGGCCGCGTGCTCTGGGACCTGCCGCCCGTGCGGCACTGGCCTGAGATGAGGGAGCGCTGCCGCACAGCGGCGATCGAGGGGAGACCCACGGAACTCGACGTGGAGGGCGCGTCGGGAGGGTCGTTCCACCTGCGCATCGTCCCTGTTCCCGACGGGATCACCATCTACGGCACCGATGTGACCGCCCGCCGGAGGGAAGAGGCGGCACGTGCCGCCGCACGCCGCGAGGCGGCGGAGCGCGCCAGGCGGACCGCGGACCTCACCACGGCACTCGCCGCGGCCACCACGTCGCAGG
>NZ_JBHXLV010000335.1:0-4131 GCF_042721685.1 Streptomyces sp. NPDC058459
GTCATGTGCAGTGCGGCGCGGGTCGTGTCGTAGGGGAAGTCGACCAGCGGAAGCGGCACATCCGCCAGTGGAGGGCCCGGCGGCGCGGCCGTGAGGTGTGCCGGGTGAGCGGCTCAGTGCGCTCCGGTGCCGGTCAGCGACCGCACCTCCAGCTCGGCGTACTTCTGCGCGTCCGGGACCTCCTTGGACAGCAGGGTGCCGACCGCGCCCAGCAGGAAGCCGACCGGGATCGAGATGATGCCGGGGTTCTCCAGCGGGAACCAGTGGAAGTCGGCGTCGGGGAACATCGAGGTGGGCTTGCCGGAGACGACCGGGGAGAACAGCACCAGGCCGACCGCGGTGACCAGGCCGCCGTAGATCGACCACAGGGCTCCGGAGGTGGTGAACCGCTTCCAGAACAGGCTGTAGAGGATGGTCGGCAGGTTCGCCGACGCGGCGACCGCGAAGGCCAGCGCGACGAGTCCGGCCACGTTCAGGTCGCGGGCGAGCGCGCCCAGCAGGATGGAGACGGCGCCGATGCCGACGGTGGCCCAGCGGGCGGCGCCCAGTTCCTGCTTCTCGGTGGCCTGCCCCTTCTTGATGACGTTGGCGTAGATGTCGTGGGCGAAGGAAGAGGAGGAGGCCAGGGTGAGGCCCGCGACGACCGCGAGGATCGTGGCGAAGGCGACGGCGGAGATACTGGCCAGCAGGATGGCGCCCCAGTCGGAGTCCACTCCCCCGAGGTGCAGGGCGAGCAGGGGGGCCGCGGTGTTGCCCGCCTTGTTGGAGGCGATGATCTCCTCGGGCTTGATCAGCGCGGCGGCGCCGAAGCCGAGGGCGAGGGTCATCAGATAGAAGGCGCCGATCAGGCCGATGGCCCAGATGACGGACTTCCGGGCCGCCTTGGCGGTGGGGACCGTGTAGAAGCGGATCAGGATGTGCGGCAGGCCCGCGGTGCCGAGCACCAAAGCGACGCCGAGGGAGATGAAGTCCAGCTTGGAGGTGCCGGTGGCGCCGTACTTCAGGCCGGGCTGCAGGAAGGCCGAGCCCTTGCCGCTGTTGCCGGCCGCGCTGCCCAGCAGGTCGGAGACGTTGAAGTCGAACTTGAGCAGCACCAGGAAGGTCAGCAGCAGCGCGCCCGCGATGAGCAGGACGGCCTTGACCATCTGGACCCAGGTGGTGCCCTTCATGCCGCCGATGGTGACGTACACGATCATCAGGACGCCGACCAGGGCGACGATGCCGACCTTGCCGCTGTCGCTGGTGATGCCGAGCAGCAGCGAGACGAGGACACCGGCGCCCGCCATCTGCGCGAGCAGGTAGAAGATCGACACCACGATGGTGGAGGTGCCCGCGGCGGTGCGCACCGGGCGCTGGCGCATCCGGTAGGCCAGCACGTCACCCATGGTGTAGCGGCCGGAGTTGCGCAGCGGCTCGGCGACCAGGAGCAGGGCGACCAGCCAGGCGACCAGGAAGCCGATGGAGTACAGGAAGCCGTCGTAGCCGAAGAGGGCGATGGCGCCCGCGATGCCCAGGAAGGACGCGGCGGACATGTAGTCGCCGGAGACGGCCAGGCCGTTCTGGAAGCCGGTGAACTGGCGGCCGCCCGCGTAGAAGTCGGCGGCGCCCTTGGTCTGGCGGCCCGCCCAGACGGTGATGACCAGGGTCGCGGCGACGAACACCGCGAACAGGGAGATGATCAGCGTCCGGTGCTCACTGGCCTCGCCGGCCGCGAGCAGGGTGTGCTGAGCGGAGATCGTGTGCTGAGCGCCGGTCATGCGCCGCCCTCCATCCGGGACTTGATGGCCTCGGCCCTGGGGTCGAGCTTGGCGGCGGCGTGCCGCGCGTACCACCAGGCGATGAGGAACGTGGTGAGGAACTGGGCGAGGCCCAGGACGAGGGCGATGTTGATGTTGCCCACGACCTCGGTGCCCATGAAGTCACCCGCGTAGCAGGAGAGCAGCACGTAGAGCAGGTACCAGGCGATGAAGGCGATCGTCAGAGGGAAGGCGAACGAGCGGTGGGCGCGGCGCAGTTCACCGAATTCCGCGCTCGCCTGCGCCTCGGTGAACTCCTCGGGGGAAGGAAGTGGGGGCTTCGCGGGGGGCGGTGTCTCGGTCGCCACTCAAGTCTCCTCGCGTCACGGACGGGCGGTTGCCGACCTCACTGGAACGGAGATCACGTTACCGGGCGTCAACGCGCGACTTCCCGTGGTGATCTTCCGGGGGGCGCGATCCGGCCGCGCCCCCTCGTTGACGCACACGGCCCGGGGCGTACGCCGGTTCACACGGGTCCCGCCCTTTCGGAGTTCCGGGCCACCGGGATAGCTTCACCTTGTCCCACCCGTCATGTACCTGCCCGAGCGCCACCCGTGCCTCGGGCGGTTCCGTTTCCGGATGATGTGGAGATCCCATGGCTCAGCTGCGCTCCCGGCGCCGGTTCGCGCCGGCCGTCCCGGTCGTGCTGTCGCTGACCGCCTCGCTCGGCTTCCTGCCGACGGCGGCCTCGGCGACCCCGTCCACGGCCCTGACGACGCGAGCGGCGGAGGGTTCCGGCACCACGTACGACGGCCCGAACCTGTCCTACGTGGTCAACACGAGGGCGAACCATCGCACGATCGAGTCGGTGCGCCGCGCGATAGGACGCAACGGCGGCACCGTCGTGGCCGGTTACGACCGTATCGGCGTGATCGTGGTCCACTCCGCCAACCCGGAGTTCGCCAAGTCGATCCGCAGGGTGCCCGGTGTCTCCTCGGCCGGCGCCACCCGCAACGCGCCGCTGCCCGCGCAGTCCACCACCGACCTGGGCGCGCCGAAGCCGCTGACGGCGGCGGAGCTGGCGAAGGCCAAGGCGGTGGACGGACAGGACCCGTTGGAGCCGCTCCAGTGGGACCTGCCCGCCATCAAGGCGGACAAGGCCCATGAGAAGACGCTCGGCAGCAGCAAGGTGACGGTCGCCGTCATCGACACCGGTGTGGACGACACCCACCCGGACATCGCGCCCAACTTCGACCGGGCGGCCTCCGTCAACTGCGTCTCCGGCGCGCCCGACACCACGGACGGAGCCTGGCGGCCGAGCGCGTCGGAGTCCCCGCACGGCACGCATGTCGCGGGCGAGATAGCGGGCGCCAGGAACGGCGTCGGCATCACGGGCGTGGCGCCGGGCGTGAAGGTCTCGGGCATCAAGGTGGGCAACCCGGACGGCTTCTTCTACACCGAGGCCGTGGTCTGCGGCTTCGTGTGGGCGGCCGAGCACCACGTGGACGTCACCAACAACAGCTATTACACCGACCCGTGGTACTTCAACTGCACCGGCGACCCGGACCAGAAGGCCCTGGTGGACGCCATCACCCGCGCCACCCGGTACGCGGAGGGCAAGGGCACGGTCAACGTCGCGGCGGCCGGCAACGAGAACTACGACTTCGCCGCCGACTCGATCACCGACTCCTCCTCCCCCAACGACGGCACGCCCTCGGACCGGACCGTCGACCCGCGCAAGTGCTTCGACATACCCACCCAGCTCCCGGGGGTCGTGACGGTCGCGGCGACCGGGGCGAAGGGCGTCAAGTCGTCGTTCTCCAACTACGGCCTGGGCACCATCGACATCGCGGCCCCCGGCGGCGACTCGACCGCGTACCAGACCCCCGCCCCGCCCGCGACCAGCGGCCTGATCCTGGGCCCGCTGCCCGGCGGCAAGTGGGGCTACATGGCCGGTACTTCGATGGCCTCACCGCATGTCGCGGGCGTCGCCGCGCTGATCAAGTCGGTCCACCCGCACGCCCCCGCCGCCGTGGTGAAGGCGCTGCTGTACGCGGAGGCGACGGCCACGCCGTGCACCGACCCCTACGACATCGACGGTGACGGCAAGACCGACGCGGTGTGCGAGGGCACGAAGAACCGCAACGGGTTCTACGGCTGGGGCATCGCGGACGCGCTGGCGGCGGTGACGCACTAGAGGCGCGGGCGCCTCCTTGTGGGGCCGGGGCGGCTGACGCATGGTGCGGCCATGATCGATCCCGTGATCGGGTCCGCCTGGGCCGCGCTGGGCGGGGATCGCGAGCTGCTCGCCCGGCTGGTGTGCGTCCAGCAGCCGGGGGCCCTGGTCGCCCGTCTTCCCGTGCAGCGGCTGGCGCGCGCGTGCGTGGGCACGTGC
>NZ_JBHXLV010000336.1:0-4038 GCF_042721685.1 Streptomyces sp. NPDC058459
ACCAACGTCGAAGCCTCCATGTCCTCCCCGTCCAGCCTCCTGCACTGGACCCGGCGCATGATCGAGATCCGCAAGCAGAACCCCGCCTTCGGACTGGGTTCGTTCACGGAACTCTCCTCGTCCAACCCGGCGGTGCTGGCCTTCCTGCGCGAGTACGGCGACGACCTGGTGCTGTGCGTGCACAATTTCTCCCGGTTCGCGCAGCCCACCGAGCTGGATCTGCGGACCTTCGACGGGCGGCACCCGGTGGAGCTGATCGGCGGGGTGAAGTTCCCGGCGATCGGTGAACTGCCGTATCTCCTGACCCTCGCGGGCCACGGTTTCTACTGGTTCCGGCTCACCCGACCCGCATCCCGCATCGGCCGTCGCCGCTAGAGCGCCCGGCGCCGAGGAAAGGACGCGTCACCATGCCCAAGACCATCACCCTCAGCCCCCCGGCGGCGACCGGTGCAGACGGGCTCCTGGCCTCGCTGGGCGGCCTGCTGCGCGAGTGGCTGCCCCGGCAGCGCTGGTTCGCGGGCAAGGACCGGCCGGCCGCCGACCTGTCGGTGCTGTCCGTCACCGAGCTGTTCCCGGGCTGCCTGCATCTGCTGGTGAACGCCTCGCCCGCGCCGCTCTCCACCCCCGGCGGAACCCGCCCGCCCGGCGACTGCTACCAGTTGCTGCTGGGCCTGCGCGAGCGGCCGGCGCCGGGCCTGGAGCGGGCGTTCATCGGGCGCGCCGAGCACGGCCCGCTGGCCGGGCTGGACGTGTACGACGCGCTCAACGACCCGCGCTGGGCGCAGCTGCTGCTGGAGCGGCTGCGGCAGCCCGGCAGGGCGGGCCCGCTGTGCTTCGAGGCCGACCCGGCCGCCGATGTGCCCGGCGGCCTCACCCCCCGGCTGCTGACCACCGAGCAGTCCAACTCCTCGATCGTGTACGGCGATTCCTACATCCTGAAGCTGTTCCGCCGTATCCAGCCGGGCGTCAACCCGGATCTGGAGGTGCCGCAGGCGCTGGCCGCGCAGGGCTGCGCGCAGGTGCCCGCGCCGGTCGCGTGGTTCTGCACCACCGCGCCGCGCCCGGCCACGCTGGGCGTGCTCCAGCCGTTCCTGCCGGACGCGGTGGACGGCTGGGAGCTGGCGCTGCGGGCGCTGGGCCGGGGCGAGGACTTCACCGCCGAGGCGAGCGAGCTGGGCGGTGCCATGGCCGAGGTGCACCTCGCGCTGGCCGGGGCGTTCCCGGCGGCCGGCGGGGACGGGAACGAGGCCACGGCCGAGGCGATGTGCGGCCGGCTGGACGCGGCGGCGCGGGCGGTACCGGGGCTGCGGCCCTATGTACCGGGGCTGCGGGCCGCGTTCGGCGCGCTGGCCGTCCGCGACTGCGGCCCGCGGGCTCAGCGCGTCCACGGCGATCTGCATCTGGGGCAGGTGCTGCGCGCCGGGCCCGAGTGGTTCGTCATCGACTTCGAGGGCGAGCCCTCCCGACCGCTCGCCGAGCGGCGGACCGCGCAGTCCCCGGTGCGTGACATCGCCGGGATGCTGCGCTCCTTCGACTACGCGGCCCGGCAGCGCCGCCCCTGGCGACCCGAGTGGGCGAGCCGCTGCCGCGAGGCGTTCTGCGCGGGCTACGCGGCCCGCGCGGGCTGGGACCCACGCAAGGAGCACGCGCTGCTGCGCGCGCACGAAACGGACAGGGCGGTGTACGAGGTGCTGTACGAGGCGAGACACCGGCCGGACTGGCTTCCGGTCCCGATGGCAGCGATCGAGCGGCTCGCCGAGTGGGGAGGCTGACGTCATGGCACTGCGCGACACCACACTGCCCCAGCCCTCGGACGCCGTCCGCACCCCGGCCGTGGCCCTGGCGGGCGAGGAGCGCGACCGGCTGCTGGGCGGCGCGCATCACGATCCGCACGCCCTGCTGGGCGCCCATCCGGTGCCCGGCGGCGTCCTGTTCCGGGCGCTGCGCCCCCACGCGCTCGGGGTGAGCGTCCTGGCCGGCGGGGAGCGCTCGCCGCTCGTGTCGGAGGGCGGCGGTCTGTTCTCCGCCGTGCTGCCGTACCCGGAGATCCCCGCGTACGAGCTGGTGGTGGCGTACGCGGACGGCGAGCGGACGACGCACGATCCGTACCGTTTCGCGCCCGCGCTCGGTGAGCTGGACCTGCATCTGATCCGGGAGGGCCGGCACGAGGAGCTGTGGAAGGCGCTGGGCGCCCAGCCGATGACCCACGAGGGCGTCGGGGGCACCCGGTTCACCGTGTGGGCGCCGAACGCCCAGGGGGTGCGGCTGGCCGGGGAGTCCACCTTCTGGGACGGCACGCAGTACCCGATGCGCTCGCTGGGCGCGGCCGGGGTGTGGGAGGTGTTCCTGCCGGGGATCGGCGAGGGCACCCGGTACAAGTTCGAGATCACCTCCCGGTACGGCCACCGGTTCCTGAAGGCGGACCCGATGGCCCGGCTCACC
The DNA here is from genome assembly GCF_042721685.1 of Streptomyces sp. NPDC058459. Lineage (NCBI taxonomy): Bacteria > Bacillati > Actinomycetota > Actinomycetes > Kitasatosporales > Streptomycetaceae > Streptomyces > Streptomyces sp. NPDC058459. Next base: position 2,443 of record NZ_JBHXLV010000336.1, read on the forward strand.
GAGGTCCCGCCGGACACCGCCTCGGTCGTCACCTCCTCCCGTTACGCGTGGGACGACGCCGAGTGGATGGCGCACCGGGGCGACACCCCCGTGCACCGGGCGCCGATGTCGGTGTACGAGGTGCATCTGCCGTCCTGGCGGCCGGGGCTGACCTACCGCGAACTGGCCGAGGAACTGCCCGCGTACGTCCGGGACCTGGGCTTCACGCATGTGGAGCTGATGCCCGTCGCCGGGCACCCGTTCAGCGGGTCCTGGGGCTACCAGGTCACCTCGTACTACGCGCCGACGCCGCGTCTCGGGTCGCCGGACGACTTCAGGTTCCTGGTGGACGCGCTGCACCGGGCGGGCATCGGCGTGATCATGGACTGGGTGCCGGCCCACTTCCCCAAGGACGACTGGGCGCTGGCCCGGTTCGACGGGGACCCGCTGTACGAGCCCGGGGACTCCCGGCGGGCGGAGCACCCGGACTGGGGGACGTACGAGTTCGACTTCGGCCGGACCGAGGTGCGCAACTTCCTGGTCGCCAACGCGGTGTACTGGTGCGAGGAGTTCCACATCGACGGGCTCCGCGTGGACGCCGTGGCCTCGATGCTCTACCTCGACTACTCGCGGGAGGACGGCCAGTGGGCGCCGAACCTCTTCGGCGGGCGTGAGGACCTGGACGCGGTCGCCTTCCTCCAGGAGATGAACGCCACCGTGTACCGGCGCTGCCCGGGTGTGGTGACCATCGCCGAGGAGTCGACGGCGTGGGAGGGCGTGACCCGGCCGACCGACAGCGGCGGTCTCGGGTTCGGGCTGAAGTGGAACATGGGCTGGATGCACGACTCGCTGGAGTACGTGCAGAAGGAGCCGGTGCACCGGAAGTACCACCACCACGAGATGACGTTCTCGATGGTGTACGCGTACAGCGAGAACTACGTGCTGCCCATCTCCCACGACGAGGTAGTGCACGGCAAGCAGGCGCTGGTGTCGAAGATGCCCGGCGACTGGTGGCAGCGGCGCGCGAACCACCGGGCGTACCTGGGCTTCATGTGGGCCCATCCCGGCAAGCAACTCCTGTTCATGGGGCAGGAGTTCGCGCAGGGCGCCGAATGGTCGGAGAAGCATGGGCCCGAGTGGTGGCTGCTGGCCGACGACTACCACTCGGCGGCCGGCCACCTGGGCGTGCGCGACCTGGTGCGGGATCTGAACACGGTGTACCGGGACGTGCCGGCGCTGTGGCAGCGGGACACCGATCCGGGCGGCTTCCAGTGGTCCATGTGCGACGCGGCCGACGACAACGTCTTCGCGTTCGTGCGGTACGCCGAGGACGGTACTCCCCTGCTGGCGGTGTCGAACTTCTCGCCCGTGGTCCGGGAGGACTACCGGCTGTGGGCGCCCGAGCAGGTGCCCGCCTGGCAGGAGGCGCTCAACACCGACGCGGTGCGGTACGGCGGCAGCGGGGTGCAGACGGGTGACGCGGGCGGGCTCCGCCCCGAGGACGGCCGGCTGCGCCTCACGCTGCCGCCGCTCTCCACGGTGTGGCTCACGCCCGCCGGCTGAGCCAGCGGGCACCGGCGCCCGACGAGGGGCGGCCAGGGTCGTACGGACCCCGGC
>NZ_JBHXLV010000337.1:0-3970 GCF_042721685.1 Streptomyces sp. NPDC058459
GCCACGGCTCCGGCCGCGGCTCCGGCGAACACGCCCGCAGCCGTGACGTGGTCGTGGTTGGCGGCCTTGGCGGCCGCCTCCTTGGCGGAGTCGCCGAGGAACTGGCCCGCGACATCGGTGGCGGCCTTGCCCACCGGATGACCGAGGAAGCCTCCGACGATCTTGGTGTTGGTGAGGGACTCGCCGATCTTCGCGATGGTGCCGGTGGTCTGCTTGATCAGGCCGGAGTTCTTCACCGCGAAGGCGAGGGCCGGGCTGATCGCCTCGGCGATCCGGCCGCCCAGCTTGAGCAGCGAGCCGCCCGGGACGATGCCGAGCAGGCCGGTGACGAAGTCGCCCGCTTTGATCCCGCCCGTCTGACTGGCCACGACTTGGTTGAAGACGAACAACAGTCCGCCCAGCAGAGCGCCGACCACCGGGAAGAACACCGCCACCACCGCGATGAGCAGGGACAGCAGGATCTGCACGAACGGGAAGTCCTTGAAGAAGTCGGCGATCTTCTGGAAGATGCCCCGCTCCGGAACAGCCTCCGCCGCCGCCCGGTCCAGCACCTCGGCGCACCGCCGCTGCGCGCTCTCGCGCAGCGTCCTCGCCTGCTCCGCCAGACTGCGGGCCGCGCTCGACTCGGCCTGGCCCGCGTCGATGACGTTCTGGGTCGCGAGCGCCTGCGCCTGCGCCTCGTCGGTCGGGGTCGCGCCCAGCTGCTTCGGTGTCTGGTTCGCCCGCGGTGCGGCGGCCCGCGCCCGGTCCACGGCCTGGTCGAAGGAGCCCTGCGCGTCCAACAGCCGAGGTATGTACTCGCTGTAGGCCTGGGCCGCGTCGTGGTACGACGTCATCGTCTTGGTCAGCTTGTCCGGCAGATCGTCACCGATCCGCGCGTTGAGCTGGTCCATCGCTTCACCGGAGCCCCTGGATATGGCACCGTCCTTCCGCACGACGCTGAGCGCCCTCTCGGCGGCGTCACCGATGTCCCGGTAGCGCTTCACGATGCCCTGGATGAGCTCGGGGTCGCCGGGCGTCGGGTCCGAGTCCATGCCCAGGAGCTGGAAGTCCTCAGGACTCGAGTGCCGACGTGCCATTGCGATCCCCCGGTCCGGTGCGTGCGTGTGATGTGCGGTCACGGGGTACACGGCACCGGGCTCGTGGAGGGTTCAATGAGTTTCACGCCGCGTCGAACGTTTCTGCCCGGCGGCCCCGTGTAGTCGGTGCAAGCAATGTCGGACGACACGGGTGGACACGATGAGCAACGGCGCGGGCCGAGTGCCCGAGCACCGGCCGAGAACTGCCGCGGCGCACCGCATCCCGCACGCGCCGTGGTACGCCCTGACGGCTCTGCTGGCGGCATGCCTTGTCGCGCTCGGCACAGCCGGCCCCGCCGGGGCGGCACCGTCCGCCGACGACCTGGTCAAGGTGTTCGTGGTGCAGGACCCCGCGCAGACCGGCGGACAGCTCGCCACCCTGCGGTCGATCGCCGCCACGACGCTGGGCGACGCGGCACGGGCCGACGAGGTCTTCCAGCTCAACCGGGGTCAGGCGCAGCAGGACGGGTCCGCCCTCGGCAGCCCCGGCGACCAGCTGCATCCCGGCTGGATCCTGCGGCTTCCACGGGACGCGTCCGGTCCCGGGGTCCAGCTGGCCAAGGACACCGGTGGCGGAGACGGCGCCTCCACTCCCCCGGCGGTGGGGACGTCCTCGTCGGGGACGGGCGGTGCGCCGTCCAAGGTGCTCACCGTCCCCCTGGGAGCGGCGCTCGCGCTGCTCGGGGCGATCCTGCTCGCCCTGATCACCGCGGGCATAGTCGCCCGTCGCAAGGTGCGTACCGCGGCCGGCGCCGTCGGGCGCGGCGTCCGCGCGCTGGGCGCGCCCGTGCGCCGTCGCCGCCGGCTCGCGCAGCGGCAGGCGGTGAGCCGCCGCTTCGAAGCGGACGGCCACTCGGTCCAGCGGGCCTACAACGCCCTTGGTGAGTTCGGGGAGACGGACCGGGAGCCCGGGAAGCCGGTGCACGCGCTGGGCGTGGACGACGCCGGCGTGACGGTGTGGCTGTCCGCCTCCGACACCGCCGACGCTCCCTGGGCGAACGTCGACGGCACCCGCTGGCGGCGCCCCGCCGACGCGCCCGGTCTCAGGGCTTCGGGCGGCGGCCCCGGCGTGACCTCACAGTCCGTCCTGACCACCGCGTGTCTGGTCCGGGCGGGCACGGACATGGCGGACCGGCCCGTGTTCGTGGATCTCAGCCGCCTGGACGGGGTCCTGAGTGTCGGCGGTGACCGGGCCGTCGCCCGCGACGTGGTGCAGAACCTGCTGGCGGAGATCTGCCGTACCCGGCCGAACCTGCCGGTGACCGTGGTGCGCGGCTCGGCCGACGCACTGCCGCTCGCCGTGCCGCCGAACCTTCGGCAGATACCCCGGACCGCCTCATCCACGGTGGCGAAGCCGTTCCCGTCGCACGGCACGGTACGCGCGGCCGCGTCACGCCGACCGGTCAGGGGGCTGGTCGTCGTATCCGGTACGCCGGGTCCGCGGGAGGCGGCCGAACTGGCCGCTCTGTGCAGTGTGGGCTGGACGGGACTGGTCTGCGGCGAGACGCAGGAGGCCCACTGGCGCTGGTACGCCGATGGCGAGGGCCACGTCGACATCCCCGTACTGGACCTTCAGCTGACGGTTCCGGCCTGAGTTTCCGTGCCTGCCGCCACCGGAGGGAGGACCCGGCATTCCGGGGTCGGGATGCCGGGTCCTTCTCCCGCTGACTGCGGTTGCGGTGGCCCCATGGCGAAGCAGGAGCGGGAGGTCTGCGAGGAGCGGTTCGTGCGCATCGGCGACGGGCCTGCTCGCGTCGCGCATAACCGGTCGGGTACGAGTTTTGCCTGACGGGCAGTCGGACGGCCGAGTGGCCGCGTGTCCTCGACAACCTCTCCCCCGGCGAGCGATTCGCGCCGCGTTGTGACGGCACACACTACTGAAAGCACACACTCCCTGACGCCGCACTCTCCGTGACGCCGCGCGAGCACGAGCGGACGGCGGGCCACGGCCCCGGCATCCGGTTGCGCGGACGGCGAAAAGACTGCCCGTGCGCACCCGCCCGAGTGACCGATCGCGCAAGAGCGCGCCGCGGAAAGCCGCATCGGGAACGCTCGCGGGCCCGCCGGTGTCTCAGGACATGGCGCTTGACCCTGACAACCGTCCGGCCCCGGTCACTCGAATCACCCCTTCCGTGGCGGCTCCTTCGCAGCAGCCACCCGCAGGGGCACGCGCCGAAAAATGTTTACCTTTCAACTTCTACCTTCGACTTCCAGAATCAAGTGGAGAACACGACATGTCGGTCAACGACCCGATCACCCCTGAGCCCCTCCTCCAGCTCGGCCTGGGCTTCATGGCCTCCAAGACCCTTCTGAGCGCGGTGGAGCTGGGAATCTTCTCCGCGCTGGCCCAGGGCGGCCGCGACCGCGAATCCCTCGCCGCCGAGGTGGGCCTGCACTCCCGGTCCGCCGCTGACTTCCTCGACGCGCTGGTGTCGCTCGGGGTGCTCACCCGTGACGAGGCCGGCGTCTACGCCAACACCCCCGCCGCAGACCTGTTCCTGGACCAGGCCAAGCCGTCGTACGTGGGCGGAATTCTCGAGATGGCAAACGCCCGTCTCTTCGGCTTCTGGAACAACCTCACCACCGCCCTGCGCACCGGCGCCCTCCAGAACGAGGTCGCACACAGCGGCGCCCCGTTCTTCGCCACCCTCAGCCAGGACCCGGTCGCCTGGCGCAACTTCCTCAACGGCATGAACGGTGTCAGCACCCCGCTCGCCGCCGCGCTCGCCGCCGACTTCGACTGGACCGGCAGCCGTCACGTCATCGACCTCGGCGGAGCCCTGGGCGCCGTCCCGGCCGCCGTCCTGCGCGGCAACCCGGGCATCACCGGCGCCGTCTTCGAGCTGCCTCCGGTACAGCCGGTGTTCGAGGAGTTCGTCGCCGCCCACGGC
>NZ_JBHXLV010000338.1:0-3959 GCF_042721685.1 Streptomyces sp. NPDC058459
GGGGGGGGCGCAGGCCCCCCCCCCGGCCGGAGGGCCACCCGTTCGAGTGACCTGGCGTGATACGGGTCAGGCGCCCCGGCGGACGCCCTTCGCCAGGTCGGCGGCGAGCGCGCGGACCGCGTCGATGCCGGAGGCGTCGTCGGGGGCGTCCAGCATGCGCTTGACGAAGGCCGAGCCGACGATGACGCCGTCGGCGAAGGCGGCCACCTCGGCGGCCTGGGCCGCGTCGGAGACCCCGAGCCCGACGCAGACGGGCAGGTCGGAGCGGGTGGCGCGGGTGCGCGTCACCAGGTCCTCGGCCTGCGCGCCGACGGACTCCCGGGTGCCGGTGACGCCCATCAGCGAGGCCGCGTAGACGAAGCCGCTGCCCGCCGCGGTGATCTCGGCGAGCCGGGCGTCCCGGCTGCTGGGGGCGACCACGAAGACGGTGGCGAGGCCGTGCTTCTCGGCGTGCTCACGCCACAGCGCGGCCTCCTGCACGGGCAGGTCGGGCAGGATGCAGCCCGCGCCGCCCGCCTCCGCCAGCTCGGCGGTGAACCGCTCGACGCCGTAGCGGTCGACGGGGTTCCAGTAGGTCATCACGAGCACCGGCTTGCCGGTGGCCGCGTGGGCCTCCCGGACCGTGCGCAGGACGTCGGCGATGCGTACGCCGCCGCGCAGGGCGATGTCGTCGGCGGTCTGGATGACCGGGCCGTCGAGCACCGGGTCGCTGTGCGGCAGGCCGACCTCGACGACGTCGGCGCCGCCGTCGAAGGCGGCCTTGATCGCCTCGATGCCGCCGTCCACGGTCGGGAAACCGGCCGGGAGGTAGGCGATGAGCGCGGCGCGGTCCTCGGCCTTCGCGGCGGCGAGGGTGTCCGACAGCAGGTTGATGTTGCCGCTCACTTGGCGTCCCCCTCGATCTCGGCGGTGTGGGCCTCGTCGGCCGCGACCTCGGCGTCGGTGTCGTAGAGCCCGAAGTACCGGGCGGCCGTGTCCATGTCCTTGTCGCCGCGTCCGGAGAGGTTGACGACGATCAGCCCGTCCGGGCCCAGCTCCCTGCCGACATCCAGGGCGCCGGCCAGCGCGTGGGCGCTCTCGATGGCCGGGATGATGCCTTCGGTGCGCGACAGCAGGCGCAGCGCCCGCATGGCGGCGTCGTCGGTGACCGCGCGGTACTCGCCCCGGCCGGAGTCCTTGAGGTAGGAGTGCTCGGGGCCGATGCCGGGGTAGTCGAGGCCGGCCGAGATCGAGTACGGCTCGGTGATCTGGCCCTCGTCGTCCTGGAGGACGTAGGAGCGGGAGCCGTGCAGGATGCCGGGCTCGCCGGCGGTGAGGGTCGCCGCGTGTTCGCCGGTGTCGATGCCGTGCCCTCCGGGCTCGCAGCCGATCAGGCGGACGTCGGCGTCGGGGACGAAGGCGTGGAAGAGGCCGATGGCGTTGGAGCCGCCGCCGACGCAGGCGATGGCGGCGTCCGGGAGGCGGCCGGCGCGCTCCAGGATCTGGCGGCGGGCCTCCACGCCGATGACGCGGTGGAAGTCGCGGACCATGGCCGGGAAGGGGTGGGGTCCGGCGACGGTGCCGAAGAGGTAGTGGGTGTGGTCGACGTTGGCGACCCAGTCGCGGAACGCCTCGTTGATGGCGTCCTTCAGGGTGCGGCTGCCGGACTTCACGGCCACGACCTCGGCGCCGAGGATGCGCATCCGGGCCACGTTGAGTGCCTGGCGCTCGGTGTCGATCTCGCCCATGTAGATGGTGCAGTCGAGGCCGAACAGGGCGCAGGCGGTGGCGGTGGCGACACCGTGCTGGCCGGCGCCGGTCTCCGCGATGACCCGGGTCTTGCCCATGCGCTTGGTGAGCAGAGCCTGGCCGAGCACGTTGTTGATCTTGTGCGAGCCGGTGTGGTTGAGGTCCTCGCGCTTGAGGAAGACACGGGCTCCGCCGGCCTCCGCGGCGAACCGGGGGACTTCGGTGAGCGGACTCGGCCGGCCCGTGTAGTCGACGAGCAGACCGTTCAGCTCGCGGGCGAATTCCGGGTCCGCCTTGGCCTTGTCGTACTCGACGGCGACCTCGTCCACGGCGGCGACCAGGGCCTCCGGGATGAACTTGCCGCCGAACGCGCCGAAATAGCCCTGGACGGTGGGGACTTGGCCCTCCGGATCAGGGAAGAAACAGTTGATGCTGGACATGCCGGTACCTCACGGTGAGTGCGTGTGAAAAGACACTGTTCGCCGTGGGGGCGGGGAATCGGTCGTCGGCCGCGCGCCGTCAGTGGCTTGTCACGCCCACGCGGCACGGCCGCAGCATCGACCGGTGCCCCTCGCCCCCACAGGTCGGCTGTCGCCATCGCATGCCGTTCACCTGTCCGGGCTCCGCCCCGATGTGGTACCTCACCCTGCGGCCGTGGACCCGGCGGGCGGGGGCGCGGCAGCCCCTCGGCCGGCAGCCGCGCGCGAGGCGGGCGTGCCGGTCCACGGTGGTCGTCAGGGCGGGAGTCATCGGGGTCAAGCCTACCGGGGGATCAGCCGCGGCCGTGCCGCAGTGCGGGGTGCTCGCCGGCGGCCACCAGGTCGGCCACCGCGGTCTTGGGGTCGCGCCCGGTGACCAGGGACTCGCCGACCAGGACGGCGTCGGCGCCCGCGTTGGCGTAGGCGATCAGGTCGTGCGGGCCGCGCACGCCGGACTCGGCGACCTTGACCAGCTCGTCGGGGATCTCCGGGGCGATCCGCTCGAAGGTGCCCCGGTCGACCTCCAGGGTCTTGAGGTTGCGGGCGTTGACACCGATGATCCGGGCGCCCGCGTCCACGGCACGCTCGATCTCGTCCTCGTCGTGCACCTCGACCAGCGGGGTCAGCCCGATGGACACGGCCCGCTCGATCAGCGACTCCAGCGCGGGCTGCTCCAGCGCCGCGACGATGAGCAGCGCGAGGTCGGCGCCGTACGCGCGGGCCTCCCACAGCTGGTACGAGGTGACGATGAAGTCCTTGCGCAGCACCGGGATGTCGACCCGGGCGCGGACGGCCTCCAGGTCGGCCAGCGAGCCGCCGAAGCGGCGCTGCTCGGTGAGGACGGAGATGACGGCGGCGCCGCCCGCCTCGTAGTCGGCGGCGAGGGCGGCCGGGTCGGCGATGGCGGCCAGCGCGCCCTTGGACGGGCTGGAGCGCTTGACCTCGCAGATCACCTTGACGCCGTCGCCCTTGAGGGCGGCCACGCCGTCCTTGGCGGCCGGGGCCTGCGCCGCGCGCTCCTTGAGCTCGTCGAGGCTGACGCGGGCCTGCCGCTCCGCGAGGTCGGCCCGGACTCCGTCGATGATCTCGTCGAGCACACTCACGCGAGCGGCCCCCTTTCAGCCGTTGGTCCTGCGGCGGGTTCGGAAACCCGTGGTCACTGCGATGGTATCCGGAGGCGGTGCCGGGGCTCACATCCGGCGGCCGGCGGTCCCCTTACCTGGACGTTCCTTGTTGATCAAGGACGGATCGAGCCACCGAACGGCAGGTTCCGGACGACGGTGAAGAGCAGCAGCGCCGCGCCGGCCAGCCACAGCGGGATACGGCCGAGGGTGAGCCGCATCGGTCTGCCGCCGGCCGCGCGGACGGCCCAGACGGTCCACAGCACGGCGAAGGCGACGTAGGCGGCGACGCCGGCCGCGTTGTCGTGCAGGGCGCCGGGGAGGTCGCCGTGGGCGAGGGCGTGCGCGCCGCGCAGTCCGCCGCAGCCGGGGCAGTACAGCCCGGTGAGCGCGTAGAGCGGGCAGACCGGGTAGTGGCCGGGCTGGTTGGGGTCCACGGCGCCGACGTAGGCGAAGGCTCCGGCCACCGCCGCGAGGACCCCCGCCGGGCCGGCGAGGCGCCGCCACAGCGGGGTCTCAGCGGGCGGTGAGAGGGGCGGGGCGGCACCGCTGTCGGCATTCACCCTGGCATTGTGCCGTGGCCCCGGGACGGACGCGCGAGGGGCGCCCCCGGTGCCGTACGTACGGCACC
>NZ_JBHXLV010000339.1:0-3946 GCF_042721685.1 Streptomyces sp. NPDC058459
GCCGGGGCCCCTCTCTCGTATGTCCGGTCACGCCTTGACGCGGACCGCCGCGCGGAACTTGGCGGTCAGCTCGGCGTCCGTCGCCGGGTCGCTGGTGCGGCCCGCCGCCAGGGTGGCGATGTCCATCGGCATCACGAAACCGACGGTGCTGTGGTCGCCCCACACACAGAAGGAGAACGTCATCTCCTTGGGCACGCCCTCGCCGCTGCCCGACGTATCACCCTTCGCCTGCTGGCACTTGAGGATCGCGTCGCCGAGCGCCGCCGGCTCGTACCGCTCGGGCTCGCCGATCAGCTTGTACTTGTGCCCGGTGTCCTTGGCGCTCTGGTCCTTCAGGTAGGCGAAGAGCGCGTCGACCGTCCTCTCCGGGTCGGTGATCGTGCCGTACACCCCGGCGAACTCGATGACCTTCTTGCTCAGCGGGTTGTCGACGTTCCCGGCCGCGTACTCGGCGCTGACGTCCTTCGGGTCCTTGACGCCCCAGTTCTCGGCGTCCTTCAGGTCGTCCTCGGTCATCGCGCCGTTCCCGCTCTTGCCCTTCTTGTACTCCGCGAGCACCGTCGAGGGCGCGACCAGCTTGTGCGGGCCGTCATCGGCGATGTCGCCCCCGCTGCCGCCGCTGGTCAGGAAGTAGACGCCCACCGCCACGGCGGCGACCACGGCCACCGCGCCGATGATCAGCCCGTTGCGCCTGCCGTTGTTCCGGCCTCGCACCGGCGGCTGCGGAGCGCCGTACGGCGCCTGCTGCGGCTGCCCGTACGGGGGCTGCTGCCCGTAGGGGCCCGGCTGCTGGGGGACGCCCTGCTGCGGGTATCCGTAAGGGGTGCCGGGGGGACCGGGCGGGGGCGGCGGGGACTGCGGGTAGCCGTAGCCCGGCTGGGGCGCCTGCGACGGCTGGCCGTACGGTCCAGGGGTGCCGTAGGGGCCGGGCTGGGCCGGGGGCCGCTGCCCGTACGGGCCGGGCTGACCAGCCTGACCGTAAGGACCCGGCTGCGGGGGCTGTCCGCCGTACGGGCCCGGCTGGTTGCTGCTCATGGCTGGGTTCCCCTCCAGATGTTCAGGTGTTGGCGCCATCCTTGCCCAGCGGCGGCGGAGGGGTGGCACCGGGGGCCGCACCGTTACAGAACAAACGCGTTTCGGGACCACCCGGCGGCACCTCTAAACTGACCCCCGTGACGGAGAACGCATCGCAGCAGCCATCAGCGCCCGAGACCGAACTGCCGACCCAGTACGCGCCGGCCGACGTGGAGGGGCCGCTGTACGAGCGCTGGGTGGAGCGGGGTTACTTCGAGGCCGACGAGAAGAGCGACAAGCCGCCCTTCACCGTCGTCATCCCCCCGCCCAACGTCACCGGCAGCCTCCACCTGGGCCACGCCTTCGAGCACACCATCATCGACGCCCTGACCCGCCGCAAGCGCATGCAGGGCTTCGAGACCCTGTGGCAGCCCGGCATGGACCACGCCGGCATCGCCACCCAGAACGTCGTCGAGCGCGAGCTGGGCAAGGAGGGCAAGTCCCGCCACGACCTCGGCCGTGAGGCGTTCGTCGAGCGCGTCTGGCAGTGGAAGGGCGAGTCCGGCGGCCAGATCTCCGGCCAGATGCGCCGCCTCGGCGACGGTGTCGCCTGGTCCCGCGAGCGCTTCACCATGGACGAGGGCCTGTCCCGGGCCGTCCAGACCATCTTCAAGCGGCTCTACGACGACGAGCTGATCTACCGCGCCGAGCGCATCATCAACTGGTGCCCGCGCTGTCTCACCGCGATCTCCGACATCGAGGTCGAGTACCAGGACGACGACGGCGAACTCGTCTCCATGAAGTACGGCGACGGTGACGAGACGATCGTCGTCGCCACCACCCGCGCCGAGACGATGCTCGGCGACACCGCGGTCGCCGTCCACCCCGAGGACGAGCGGTACCGGCACCTCGTCGGCAGGCTGATCAGGCTGCCGCTGACCGAGCGCTCCATCCCGGTCGTCGCCGACGAGCACGTCGACCCCGAGTTCGGCACCGGCGCCGTCAAGGTGACCCCGGCGCACGACCCGAACGACTTCGAGATCGGCCGGCGCCACGACCTGCCGGCCATCACCGTCATGGACGAGCACGCCGTCATCACCACCGCCGGCCCCTTCCAGGGCCTGGACCGCCTGGAGGCCCGCTCCGCCATCGTCGCCGCGCTGCGCGCCGAGGGCCGGATCGTCGCCGAGAAGCGGCCCTACGTCCACTCGGTGGGCCACTGCTCGCGCTGCAAGACCACCATCGAGCCGCGGCTGTCCCTGCAGTGGTGGGTCAAGGTCGGCCCGCTCGCCAAGGCTGCCGGTGACGCGGTCCGCGACGGCAAGGTCAAGATCCACCCCCAGGAGATGGAGAAGCGGTACTTCGACTGGGTCGACAACCTCCACGACTGGTGCATCTCGCGCCAGCTGTGGTGGGGCCACCGCATCCCGGTCTGGTACGGCCCCGACGGCGAGGTCGTCTGTGTCGGCCCCGACGAGCAGCCGCCCAGCGGCGAGGGCTGGCACCAGGACACCGACGTCCTCGACACCTGGTTCTCCTCCGGCCTGTGGCCCTTCTCCACCCTGGGCTGGCCCGGCCAGACCGACTCGCTCGCGAAGTTCTACCCGAACTCCGTCCTGGTCACCGGCTACGACATCCTCTTCTTCTGGGTCGCCCGGATGATGATGTTCGGCCTCTACGCGATGGACGGCACCCCGCCGTTCCACACCATCGCCCTGCACGGCATGGTCCGCGACCAGTTCGGCAAGAAGATGTCGAAGTCCTTCGGCAACGCGGTCAACCCGCTGGACTGGATGGACAAGTACGGCTCCGACGCGCTGCGCTTCACCCTCGCGCGCGGTGCCAACCCCGGCGTCGACGTGCCGATCGGCGAGGACTGGGTCCAGGGCTCGCGGAACTTCGCGAACAAGATCTGGAACGCGACCCGCTTCGCGCTGATGAACGGCGCGACCATCGAGGGCCCGCTGCCGGACGCGTCCGCGATGTCCGCGACCGACCGCTGGATTCTCTCCCGCCTCAACTCGGTCGTGGCCGAGGTCGACGCCCACTACGAGGACTACCAGTTCGCCAAGCTCTCCGACGCGCTGTTCCACTTCGCGTGGGACGAGGTCTTCGACTGGTACGTGGAGCTGTCCAAGACCACCTTCCAGGCGGGCGGCGAGGCGGCCGAGGTCTCGAAGCGGGTCCTGGGCGAGATCCTCGACGTCACGCTGAAGCTGCTGCACCCGGTCGTGCCGTTCGTCACGGAGACGCTGTGGACCACGCTGACGGGCGGCGAGTCGCTGGTCATCGCCGAGTGGCCGACCGCTGTGTCTGTTCCCGGTGCTGACGCACCGGGCGGCTTCCGTGACGCGGCCGCCGAGCGGGAGATCGAGTCGCTCCGGTCGGTCATCACCGAGGTCCGCCGCTTCCGCGCCGACCAGGGGCTGCAGCCGGGCCAGCGGGTGCCTGCGCGGCTCACGCTGGACGGTACGGCCCTGGCCCCGCACGAGGCCGCGATCCGCCAGCTCCTCCGTCTCCAGCCCGAGGGCGACTCCTTCACGGCCACGGCCACCCTCCCGGTCGCCGGTGCCGAGGTCGCCCTCGACCTCTCCGGCACGATCGACGTCGCGGCGGAGCGGAAGCGGCTCGCGAAGGATCTCGCGGCGGCCGAGAAGGAGAAGGCCGCCGCCACGGCCAAGCTCGGCAACGAGGCGTTCCTCGCGAAGGCCCCGGACGCGGTCGTCGACAAGATCCGCGGCCGCCTGGCCAAGGCCGAGGAGGACACGGTCCGCCTCCAGTCCCAGCTGGACCGTCTGCCGCAGGCGTGAGCGCACGAGAGCCCCCGGTGCCGACGCGGGACGCTGTTGGTTTATTCGGGGGTTCGCGTGACGTCGGCCTGCAAGACCCGGTTGTGGTCTTGCAGGCCGGCGTTGTTGTGTGAGGTGGATGT
>NZ_JBHXLV010000340.1:0-3941 GCF_042721685.1 Streptomyces sp. NPDC058459
CCTGTCTCCGCCCCGCTCCAGCCCGGCCGGCGTCCGTGCCGCCTGCACAGCGATCAGCCTTCCGACGTCCCCCCTGGCCATGTCCAACCTCGAACGAGGCGAGCCATCGGCCAAACCCGATGCACCGGGCACCTGTTCACCTTTACTCACGGTGACCTTCGGGAGATCGCTACCGCTCGACACGGTTCCAATGAGAACATCATCACCATGGAGCAGAGGGACTTCTCGGTGACGGACTTGAGCCTTGACAGCCAAAACCCCCGACACGCCATGCCCACACCAACGACACGTGAGGCTATCTCAGCCCTCCTCCAGAAGGACCCTGAAAAGCTAGCGCGACTAGCACAGGATATTGCCGAAAAGGGTTTGAACCCAACAGAGTTGCCGATCGTCGTCCGCGAGGACGGCAAAGTAGTCGTAATTGAGGGTAATCGTCGGCTAGCCACCCTCAAAGCATTATCCGACCCGTCCCTAGTGGATGACCACAAGATTCGCCAGCAGATGGGCATCATCGCTCGTCGCCACTCCATTCCTCGCACCATGCGTTGTGTAGTCGCAAAAAGTCGCGAGGAAGCAAACCATTGGATCACACTCAGGCATACTGGAGAAGCCGAAGGTGTCGGAGTAGTGCCGTGGACCTCCGAACAGAAGACTCGGTTCGCTCAGAAAGAAAATGCCACTGCTAGAGCTCTCCGGTTTATCGAACAGGTTTCGGAGTGGTATAGCACCGACAGTAGCCTGCTGCAGGATATAGCGACGGTCCGTTCAACTAGGCTCACCACCTTGGCGCGTCTACTGTCTGATCCCAAAGTTCGAAACTCCCTAGGCTTCGATTTTCAGAATAGCGGCATTTTGGCCGACTACGACCCAGAAGTAATGCACAGCTCAGTTCGCAAGCTCTTCTCCGATCTAGCGACGCACCTCTCCGTCACTCGAGTAAAAAGCAAAGAGCAGCGCCGCGATTACATTGGCGCGATCAAGGATCACTTGCCACAAGCCTCAGAGCGACTCCCCCAACCTCGCCTGATTTCCCCAAAGGTACAGAGTTCGGATCACGGAGATCGTAAAGAGACAAAGAGTGCCGAATTGCAGCAAGCCGCACCCGCGCCTGCCGCTAGCCCGCCCAAAAGGGATAAACGGGTATTCCAGAACGTCATTCTGAAGAATGTCAGCCCTAGGACCGCCAAGGTACTGAATGAAGCAAAGAAGATCGTAATTGCCGATTCCCCTAACGTCGCTGCCATCATGATCAGAGCTGTAATCGACATCACTGTGACCGAGGCGGCAGAACGACAGGGATGGCGTCGACGTCAGGACAAACTTAAAGAACGCATTGGCGTGGCTCTTCGGCACATTGACCCGGACGATGTGGATAAGCAGCTCGATGAAGCGCGCAGGATGTCTCAGAACGACGGCGCCTTGTCTGTGAAGAACCTGCATAGCTTCATCCATCAGTGGGACGTGCATCCCATGATTTTGGACATCACAACTCTAAGTGCGGTTTATACACCCATGCTCATGAAGTTGGATCAATACTTGGGGGAAAATCCCAAGTGATGCGATATATCAGCCCTCTTCGCTACCCGGGCGGAAAAGCCCGCTTGGCGAATTACATAAAGCATCTAATGGACTCGCAGGGACCGCGACCTACCCACTATGCAGAACCCTTCTGTGGAGGAGCTGGCGCGGCACTTAAGCTATTAGTCGACGGCAGCGTAGATCACATTCATTTGAATGACGCCGACCCAGGTATCGCCGCCTTCTGGCGCAGCGTTTTCGGTGCTACCAGCGACCTTGCAGCCATGGTACGCAGCGCTGACGTCACGATCGATGGCTGGCATAAAGCAGCCGCAGTGTACGCCAGTCCGATTGGCAAGACAGACCTGGACTTGGGCTTCGCCACTTTCTTCCTCAACCGTTGCAACAGATCAGGAATTCTCAGAGCTCGCCCCATTGGGGGCTACGAGCAAGCCGGAAAATGGAAGATTGATGCACGCTTCAATCGTGAGGCACTCGCGGAGCGAATTGAATTCCTGGGGACTTACCGAGACAGGGTCTCTCTGTCGCAGCAAGACGGCCGGCAGCACATTCGCAGTCTGGAGTCTTTGGGAGAGCATGTCTTGGCGTACGTTGATCCGCCATATCTAGTACAGGGCGACCGGCTGTACATGGATTCCCTCAGCTCCGAGGATCACAGCGAACTAGCACAGGTTCTCTGTAAGAGTCCCATCAAGTGGTTCTTGACGTATGACGCCGAAAGTCGCATTACGGATAGCCTGTACCCTGATCACCGGTGTATGCAATTTGAGATAGCTCATAGCGCGCAGGTACGGCACCTAGGCGTTGAGTACGCTGTTTTCAGCGACAGTCTCAGCATTCCTGACTTCGATGGCGTCATTGGGAAGGACGATTATCTGTGGTTGATGAGTTGAGGGCATAATGAGCGTCGTACACTTCCCTGAGTATCGGGCCTACGAGCAGGACAGAATTAAGGCCAGTGATGCCATGATGGCTTTGTTGGCCGGCTCACGACTAGCAGAGAACACGCTACGTTTGACTGACGGCAGCTCTCGCTTTCTGCCTGAAATATTTCCTGCTGTCCCTCACATTCAACGCATGAATCTCACCACGGCGAACGCCCGAACGTTGCTCGCTGACGCTGAGCAACACCTAAGCGCCATGGCTGTCCCTTATGCGCTTGCCATTCACGAGGACTTCGTCCAGACGTGCTTCGGGCTGTTAATCAACGCAGGTTTAACGACCCGCGGGGAGGTTGCCGGTACTAATGCCTCATCAATGCATAGACTATTCGAGCAAAAAGTGGGTCAGCAGCTCCCGAGAGAACCATTGGAACAGTTTCATTTGATTCGCCAGATGCGAAATGCCGTGATTCACGCGGGAGGGAAACCCAAACAGGGTCTCGTAACGGCAGCCAACAACCTTTCACCTAACGCGCTCGCTGATTGGATTAAAGTTGCTGGCGAGCATCCATCTGATCGAGTCACGCTAGGAGTTCCGGTTACTTTTTCTCACGGCGAACTCATTTTGGCTCTCGCGGTGACAAAACGGATCTCACAGAAAATGAACTTTGCACTCAGAGATAGACTACCGCGAGAGATTTGGACGGACTGCGCCCTTATTGATTTTACTGCAGAGCATCCGAATTTGAATCATCTCTCGCAGCGAAAGAGGAAGCTCACTGGATTCCTTCGCACCTACTACCAACCGCTCAATCTGACGGAAGCAGAAATCGCTTCAGGAATACAGAGAGCAGGATGGTAGAAGTAAAAAGAGGGCGCTCTCCCAGTTAAGCTACCAGCCGGGACTCGAACCCGGACCTCCCTCTTCTGTGGATGCCAGCGGTCGTGAACCACAACGGGCTTCTTAGGCCTCGCACCCCATCTGTAGAATAGATTAGCATACCCTGATGCGGCCTGGCCAAACCTCAGGTCTCTTCGGATCAAGGCAAGTTGGGGTCGAGCGTGTGACCAGCCGATGAGCCAGCGATGGAGATCCAGGACGCTTCCCTATCGACAGGGCCGGCACATGCCGCTTCCCAAGCTAAGGGCTCTGGCGCCATCGTCACGTGCCGACCGTCGCGGCGTGCCCTGGTCGACGGCACTGGCAGCGTGACTGAGGTCTGTAGGGGTGCAGCGACGCATACGCGCGCCTGGTCCGTTGGCGCACCCGCCGTCGTGGCTGGCTTTCGTCGGCTGAGCTTCGTGCCACTGCCGTGCCAGACGCAGCGGTCAGCCACGGTCAACGAGAGTGTCTGAAGGTCGAGTTGCTGCGCATCGCGTCAGGCATCGAAGCCTCAGGTCACCGGCCCGACGCCTCACCCTCTCTCCTAGGGCCTGTGTGGAGTTGTGATCAAGGCTGTGATTCGAGGTGTCGGATCCAGAGGAGGCTGGCGCATAATTCGAGTCCGGCCTGGTAGCTCT
>NZ_JBHXLV010000341.1:0-3929 GCF_042721685.1 Streptomyces sp. NPDC058459
CGCCGCCACCACCCCCGTGGTCCTGCGCAGCCTCGGATCCACCACCACGTACAGCACCTCCACGAGCGCGCCGATCACCACGAAGGCCAGCGCCGACAGCGCGACCACGCCCTGCACCACCGGCAGGTCCCGGCTGCCGACCGCCTGGAGGGCGACCCGGCCGATCCCGGCGCGCGCGAACACGTTCTCCACCACCACGGCCCCGCCGAGCAGCGAGCCGGTGAACCAGCCGGCGAGCGTCAGCGCCGGCAGCGCCGCGTGCCGCAGCGCGTGCCGGGACCGCACCGACGACTCGCGCACTCCGCGCGCCCTCGCGGACAGCGCGAACGGCTGCTCCAGCGCGTCCAGCAGGCCCTCGCGCATGACCTGCGCGAGCAGCGCCGCGATCGGCAGCGCGAGGGTCAGCACGGGCAGCACCAGCGACCGCCCGTCCCCGCTGTCGGAGACGGGGAACCAGCCGAGCCGGAAGGAGAACACCGTCAGCAGCATGATCCCCAGCCAGAACGACGGCGTGGAGACGATCACCAGCTCCGCGAGGGCCGAGACCCGGCGCGGCCAGCGCCGCCGCCCGGTGGTGAGCAGGGTGACGCCGACCGCGAGGACGAGCGCCACCACCGTGGCCCAGAAGGCGAGTTCGAGCGTCGGCCCGAGCTGGTCGGCGAGCACCCGGGCCACCGGCTGCTGGAGCTGGTACGAGTACCCGAGGTCGCCGGTCAGCAGCCGGCCGAGGTGGGTCGCGTACTGGACCACGAGGGGATCGCCGAGGCCGTACCGCTGCCGCAGCTCCTCGCGCTGGCTGGCGTCGAGCAGCGCCTGGGAGCCGACGACCGCGTCGACGGGGTCCCCCGGCACCAGCTGGAGCACCACGAACGCCAGGGTCGCCGCGCCCCACACCACCAGGGCCGCCGCGCCGAGCCGGACGGCGAGGTACCGGAGGACCGTCCTCACCGGGCCTCGACCCAGGCGCCGTAGAACTCCGGCCAGGCGGCGACGGACTGGCGCAGCCCGTGCACCTTCCGGTTCGCCGCGACGGTGGTCTGCTCGACGTAGGCGGGTACGACGACGGCCTGGTCGAGGGCCCAGCGCTGCACCTGGGCGTAGAGCGCGGCGCGCTTCGCGCGGTCGGTCTCGGCCTGGGCCTCCTTCAGGAGGCGGTCGACCTTCGGGTCCGCGACCCGGGCGAAGTTGTGTCCGCCGCCCGCCGAGGTCTCGGTGGAGAGCAGGAAGTGGCTGAGGATGTCGCCGTCGGCGCGCGCCCAGGACAGTTCGACGACGTCGTAGCGGCCCGAGTCCAGCCGGCCGGAGACCTCGGCGGCGTCGGTGGAGGCGGCGAGGTCGAGCTTGATGCCCGCCTTCCTCAGCTCGCCCTGCACGGCCTGGGAGAAGAGGCTCGCCTGTCCGTACACGGGGGCGATGACGGTGAGGACCTTGCCGTCCTTGGTGCGGTAGCCGTCGGCGTTCCGGCTCTTCCAGCCGGCCTCGTCGAGGAGCGCGGCTGCCTTGGCCGGGTCGTACGGCCAGGACTTCTCCAGGGACTTGTCGTAGCTGTCCGGGGTGGTGGGGGAGAGGAGGGACCAGGCTCGGGTGCCGGTGCCCTGGAAGACCGAGCCGACGAGCGCGTCGAGGTCCATGGAGAGCTGGAAGGCGCGACGGACCCGGACGTCGGAGAAGAGCGCGCCCTTGGTGTTGAGGTAGAAGGCGTCGACGGCGCCCGGCACGGAGCGGCTGGTCAGCGTCAGCTTGGGGTCGCGCTTCACGGCGCCCGCCTGCTGCGGCGGGACGGCGCCGGCCGCGTCGACCTGACCGGAGGTGAGGGCGCCGACGCGGGTGGCGTCCTCGGGGATGAAGCGCAGGGCGAAGGAGTCGAGCCGGGCGGGACCGGTGTGCCCGGCGCCCTCCGGGGCCCAGGCGTAGTCCGCGTTCCTGGTGTAGGTGCGCTGCTGGCCCCTGGTGTAGGCACCGGCCTTGAAGGGGCCGGTGCCGACGGCGGTGGTCCCGGCGCACAGCGCCTCGGCGCCCTTCTTCAGGGAGGCCGGCGAGGCGATGCCCAGGTAGGTCGTCGACGCGGCCTGGAGGAAGGGTGCGTAGGGCCGGGTGAAGCGGACTTCGATCTGGGTGGGGCTCTTGACGAGGGCGGACTCGTAGGGGCCGAGGAGTCCGGCGGCGTACTGCGACTGGGTCTTCTTGTCGGTGATGTGGTCGAAGTTGGCCTTGACGGCGGCGGCGTCGAGCTTGGCGCCGTCGTGGAAGGCGACCCCGTCCCGCAGGGTGAACGTGTACGACCTGCCGCCCTCGCCGATCTTCCAGGACTTCGCCAGCCAGGGCTTCAGCTCCCCGTCGGGGGTCTGGTAGACCAGCGAGTCGAAGACGGGCCGCTGGACGAAGGCGGTGACGTCCTGGGCGCTGGTGTGCGGATCCCAGCAGTCCGGCTCGCTGTCCGTCGCGTAGACGAGCTTCCCGCCGGTCACCGGCTCGGAACCGTTGGGGTGGGCGGCGCCGCCGGCCTCCGCCGAGCAGGCGGTGGTGGCGGTGAGGGCGAGTGCGAGGGCGGACCAGAGGACGGCTCTGCCGCCCGGACGGCGCGAGTGCATGACGGACTCCGTGCGATGGATGTGTGCGGGGGTCGGGGTCACCGTCCCGGATCGGGCTAAAGCCGGACTGAATCGTGGCCGCCGGCCGGCACCGGGGCCGCGGCGGCGGCCTCGGCGAGCAGCGTGAAGGACCGCAGCCGGTCCCCCTGGCCGTGGACCACGGTCAGGGCCATCACCTCGTCGGCGCCGGTCCTGGAGAGGAGCGCGGTGAGCTTGTCGCGCACGGTGACGGTGGAGCCGATGAGCTGCGGCTCCACGAGCTCGTCGAGGAAGGCCCGTTCGGCGGGCGAGTAGCTGTGCGCCGCGGCCGTCGCGGCGGTGGGGAAGGCGTCGAAGCGGGGGCTCGTCCGCATGCGGATCTTGCCGAGGAGGTACGGGGAGGCGACCGTACGCGCCTCGTCGTCGGTGTCCGCGACGGTGGTGAGGACGGAGACGAGGGTGCGCGGCCGGTCCAGGTGCGCGGAGGGGCGGAACGCCTCGCGGTACCGCTCCAGGGCGAACGCGCTGGCCTGCGGGTTGATCTGGTGGGCGAAGGCGTAGGGGAGTCCGAGCGCGCCCGCGGCGACGGCGCTGGCCGGGCTGGAGCCGAGCATCCACAGTTCGGGGCGGCCGTCGGCCGCCGGGACGGCGGTGATGCCGGAGGCGGGGTCGGCGGGGGCGAAGTAGCCGTCCAGCTCGGCTATCTGCCGGGGGAAGTCGTCGTGGCCCCGGTCCGGCGCGCGGCGCAGTGCACGGGCGGTGAGCGGATCGGTGCCGGGCGCGCGGCCGAGGCCGAGGTCGACGCGGCCGGGATGGAGGGCCTCCAGGGTGCCGAACTGCTCGGCGACGACGAGCGGCGCGTGGTTGGGCAGCAGCACGCCGCCGGAGCCGACCCGCAGGGTGGTGGTCGCGGAGGCGAGCCGGCCGATGAGGACCGGCGGCGCGGAGGTGGCGAGGCTGGTGGTGTTGTGGTGCTCCGCGACCCAGTAGCGGTGGTAGCCGAGCGCCTCGACGAGGGGGGCGAGGGCGACGGTGTCGCGTAGCGCGGAGGTGGCGGTGCCGTCCTCGAAGACGGGGACGACGTCGAGCACGGAGAGCGGGACGGTAGGGGTGGGGCCGGTGGCGGTCATGGGTCCTCCTCTGACAAGCACGGGTGACCGGCCGGGCACCGTGACGGGGGACGGCACGGCACCCGGCCGGAGCCGGACGGTGCGTACGCGCACGGGTGCGCGGGCACGGCTCGTACGCGTACGGCATCGGGTACGGGCTACGCCCGGTCGGCGACGCTCCCGGCGGGGGCGTCCGACGGGGGCGGGACGGAGGCGTCCGGCGCCGCGTCTGCGGACGCGGCGGGCGGGG
>NZ_JBHXLV010000342.1:0-3872 GCF_042721685.1 Streptomyces sp. NPDC058459
CTCGCGTAGGGCGGACGGCCCGGCGGTGACCAGCCGCCGGGCCGTCGTCAGGTGGTCCCCCGCGCCGAGGCCGGTCAGCCGGCGGCTTCGTGCGGCGGCACCGGCACCCGCGCCTCCTCCGCCGCGGCGCCGGACAGGCCCGGCTCCCCCAGGGCGCCGGACAGGTCCGCCCACAGGTCGTCGGTGTCCTCCAGGCCGACCGAGAGCCGCAGCAGCCGGTCGCTCACCCCGGAGCCGTGCCGGTCGGCGGTGTCCACGATGCGGTGGCTGATGGACGCCGGATGCTGGATGAGGGTGTCGACGCTGCCCAGGCTGACCGCCGGGGTGATCAGCCGGACGCGGGCGATCACCTCGTGCGGGTCGCCGTGCGTCTCGAAGGCGACCATGGCGCCGCCCAGCCCCGGATAGTGGACGCGGGCCACCCGTGGATCGTCCGCGAGCCTGCGGGCCAGCTCGGCGGCGGTCGCGGAGGCCGCGCGGACCCGTAGCGGCAGCGTGGCCAGGCCGCGCAGCAGCAGATAGCCCGCCAGCGGATGCAGCACCCCGCCCGTGGCGAACCGCACCTGCCGCAACCGCCCCGCGAACTCCTCGTCGCAGGCCACCACGCCCGCCATCACATCGCCGTGGCCGCCGAGGTACTTGGTGGCGCTGTGCAGCACCAGCCGCGCACCGTGCTCGGCGGGGCGCTGCAGCACGGGCGTGGCGAAGGTGTTGTCCACCAGCAGCGGCACGGAGCCGCAGGAGTGGGCAACGGCCCGGATGTCGACCTCGGCGAGGGTGGGGTTGGCCGGGGACTCGACCAGCACCAGACCGGTGCCGGGACGCAGCGCGTCCGCGATCCCGGCCGGGTCGGTCCAGGTGACCTCGGTGCCGAGCAGTCCGGCGGTCAGCAGGTGGTCGCTGCAGCCGTACACCGGCCGGACCGCGACCACATGGCGCAGGCCGGCCGCCGAGCGGGCGAGCAGCACGGCGCTGAGCGCTGCCATGCCGCTGGCGAACGCGACGGCGGACTCGGTGCCTTCGAGGCGGGCGAGGCCGGTCTCGAAGCGGGCCACGGTGGGGTTGCCGAGCCGGGCGTAGACGGGCGGTCCCCCGGGGAGGACGCCCCCGGCCGCGAAGGCGTCGATGCGGGCGCCCTCCTCCCGGCTGTCGTGGGAGGGGTAGGTGGTGGACAGGTCGATGGGCGGGGTGTGCAGGCCCTGCCCGGCCAGGTCCTCCCGTCCGGCGTGCACGGCCTCGGTGGCCAGTGCCCTGCGTACGGTGTCGGCGGCGCCGTTGCTCGCTGATTCCATGGCCGAAGGGTGAGCACCGGACGGGCTCAGGTGGCCGAAAGCCGTGTTACGTTCGGCCGATGGACGCCTCCGTCGTACTGGACGCGGTGGATCTGCGGCTGCTCCGGCTGCTCCAGAACGACGCCCGGACCACGTACCGCGATCTCGCCGCGCGGGTGGGGGTGGCGCCGTCGACCTGTCTGGACCGGGTGGCCCGGCTGCGCCGGTCGGGCGTGATCCTCGGCCATCAGCTCCGGCTGGACCCGGCGAAGCTGGGGCGGGGTCTGCAGGCTCTGCTGTCGGTGCAGGTCAGGCCGCACCGGCGGGAGCTGGTGGGGCCGTTCGTGGAGCGGGTGCGGGCGCTGCCGGAGGCGCGGACGGTGTTCCATCTGACCGGCCCTGACGACTATCTGGTGCAGGTGGCGGTGGCCGACATGGCCGATCTCCAGCGGCTGGTACTGGACGAGTTCACCTCCCGGCGTGAAGTGGCCCGGGTGGAGACGCGGTTGATCTTCCAGCAGTGGGAGTGCGGGCCGCTGCTGCCGCCCGGTCATGCCGAGAGCTGAAATCGCCGGGACACGGGTGACGTGGACGCACTCGCGGTATCAGGATGGGCGCCATGTCCGACACCAAGAGCTTGCTGCCCCGTCAGGTCGCCGACACCTATGTGGACGACCTCATCGCACTCGACCCGGTCACCGGCACCTACCTCGGGGTGCCGGAGAGTTCCTCCCGGCTGCCCGACTACTCCCCCGCCGGCCAGGCCGCGCTGGCGGAGCTGGCACGTACGACGCTCGCCCGGCTGGACGAGGCAGAGCGGCTGCCCGGCGCGGAGAGTGACGCCGAGCGCCGCTGCGGGCGGCTGCTGCGCGAGCGGCTGACCGCCGGACTGGCCGTGCACGAAGCGGACGAACACCTGCGCGCGGTCGGCAACATGCATACCCCCGGCCACTTCGTGCGGGACATCTTCAGCGTGACCCCGCAGGAGACGGAGCAGGACTGGGCGGCGATCGCCGGGCGGCTGCGCGCGGTCCCGGCCGCCTACGAGGGCTACCGCGCCTCGCTCGCCCTGGGTCTGGAGCGCGGGCTGCACGGGGCGCCCCGGCCGACGGCGACCTTCGTCGAGCAGCTCACCGAGTGGGCGGACACCGGCGCGGGGCGCGGCTGGTTCGAGGACTTCGCCGCCGCCGGTCCGCAGGCGCTGCGTGCCGAGCTGGACGAGGCGGCGGGCGCGGCGACCGCGTCGGTGGCCTCCTTGCGCGACTGGATGCGGGACGTGTACGCCCCGGCCGTCGCGGACGCCCCGGACACGGTGGGCCGTGAGCGGTACGCGCGCGGCGCCCGCTACTTCAACGGCACCGACCTGGACCTGGACGAGGCGTACGCCTACGGCTGGGCGGAGTTCCACCGGCTGCTCGGCGAGATGGAGAAGGAGGCGCAGAAGGTGCTGCCGGGCGCGGAGACGCCCTGGACGGCGCTGGCGCACGTGGACGAGCACGGGCGGCACATCGAGGGCGTGGACGAGGTCCGGGAGTGGCTCCAGGGCCTGATGGACCGGGCCATCGCGGACCTGGACGGCACCCACTTCGAACTCGCCGAGCGGGTACGGCGGGTGGAGTCCCGTATCGCCCCGCCGGGCGGGGCCGCGGCGCCGTACTACACGGGTCCCTCGGAGGACTTCTCCCGACCGGGCCGCACCTGGCTGCCGACCATGGGCGAGACCCGGTTCCCCGTGTACGACCTGGTGTCCACCTGGTACCACGAGGGTGTGCCCGGTCATCACCTCCAGATCGCGCAGTGGGCGCACGTCGCGGAGAACCTGTCGCGCTACCAGGCCACCGTGGGCATGGTCAGCGCCAACGCCGAGGGCTGGGCGCTTTACGCGGAGCGGCTTATGGACGAGCTGGGCTATCTCACGGACGCGGAGGAGCGGCTCGGCTATCTGGACGCGCAGATGATGCGCGCGGTGCGGGTGATCATCGACATCGGTATGCACCTGGAGCTGGAGATCCCGGCGGACTCGCCGTTCCACCCCGGTGAGCGGTGGACGCCGGAGCTTGCGGAGGAGTTCTTCCGGGCGCACAGCAGCCGTCCGGCGGACTTCGTGGTGAGCGAGCTGACCCGCTATCTGACGATGCCGGGCCAGGCGATCGGCTACAAGCTGGGTGAGCGTGCCTGGCTGCTGGGCCGGGAGCGGGCGCGGGAGCGGCACGGCGACGCCTTCGACCTGAAGGCGTGGCACATGGCGGCGCTGTCCCAGGGTTCGCTGGGCCTGGACGACCTGCTGGACGAGCTGTCCCGGCTCTGACTCGGCCGTACGGCCCTCCTGCGGTGGCGCGTCCCCCGTACCGGCTGCTTGCTGGTGCGGGGGACCGTGACGCGCGGGAGGTGGGCCGTTCATGCAGCGTGGCAGGCCGGTTCGGCGGGCGCTCGAGACGCCGAGGGCGGCCGGGCTGGCCGGGGTGGTGTTCGCGCTGCTGCTGGCGGCGACGATCGTGCTGATGCGGCTCGGCATCCCGGAGGGCGCCGACGCGGTCGGCGCCAGGGGGTTCACCGACTCCGCGCGGCGGGACGCGGTGCGTACGGCGCTGAGGCTGATCC
>NZ_JBHXLV010000343.1:0-3782 GCF_042721685.1 Streptomyces sp. NPDC058459
GGCCCCCCCCGGGCGGCGGCGGCGCCGCCCACGCCGCCGTCCGCGCGGCGGTGGCCGCGGAACACCGGGGCGGAGCGGGCGCTGCTTTCCTCGACGCGCTCGCCGCGCGGGTGGCCGTCGGGGTCGCCGCGGTCGCCGCGGTGTACGACCCGGGCTGCCTCGTGCTCGGCGGCGAGATCGGCCACGCGGGAGGAACCGTGCTCGCCTCCCGGGCCGAGGCGTCCCTGGCCACCCTGTCGCCGGTGCGCACGCGGATCCTGCCGACGGCCCTGG
The DNA here is from genome assembly GCF_042721685.1 of Streptomyces sp. NPDC058459. Lineage (NCBI taxonomy): Bacteria > Bacillati > Actinomycetota > Actinomycetes > Kitasatosporales > Streptomycetaceae > Streptomyces > Streptomyces sp. NPDC058459. The sequence continues at coordinate 274 of NZ_JBHXLV010000343.1, forward strand.
GCAGGGAAGCAATCGTGCGGGGTGGCCTGCGGACCACCTGCGACGCTGCCCAGGCCGAGCTGTTCGCGCCCGCAGGCTGACCAGCACCCTCGCGTTCAGGCGACAGCGGCGAAATGGCCGGAAAGAGCGGGCAGCCGTGGCGAACGGCCGGTGCACGCGGACGTCCGGACCGAACGGCCATCACCACCAGCGGAAACACTCGTACAAGAAAGGCAAGGCATGGCAACCGTGAGCTCGCGGGACGACCGGTCGACGGTGCGGACCGCCCCCTACGGAACCTGGACCTCACCGATCCGGGCGGCTGACGCGGCGGCCAGTGAGGCCCGCGCCGAGTGGGTCGGCTTCGTCGGCGATCAGGTCTGGTGGACCGAGGGAAGACCCGTGGAGGGCGGACGCGCCGCACTGGTCGGCCGTGCCGCCGACGGAACGGTCCTCGACATCCTCGGCGACGCGTGGGACGTCCGCTCCCGGGTCATCGAGTACGGCGGGCGCCCGTGGCTCGCCCTCGGCGCGGCCCCCTCCGCCGGGTTCGTCTTCACGCAGGGGTACGACCAGCGGGTGTACCGGTCTGCTCCGGGTACCGAACCGGGGCCGCTCACGCCCGAGCCCGGGTTCGCCGCCGGAGCGCGCTACGCCGACTTCACCAGGGTCGGCGAGGAGGTCTGGTGCCTGCGCGAGACACTGGCCGACCCGGCGGGTACTCGGGTCCTCCGCGAGCTAGTGGCCGTGCCCCTTGACGGCAGCGCGGCGGAGGACCCGGCTGCGGTGCGCGTCCTCGCTGCGAGTCACCACTTCATGACCGGACCGAAGGTGTCGCCGGACGGCGGCCAGGCGGTCTGGATCGGCTGGGACCATCCACACATGCCGTGGGACACCACGGACGTGATGTGCGCGCCGGTGCGGCCCGACGGCACCCTCGGGCCCGCCCGGCGGGTGGCGGGCGGCCCGGGGATCTCGGTCGGCCAGGTGGAGTGGGCACCGGACCGGCCCGGCGTGATGTACGTCCTGAGCGACCCGGACGGCTGGTGGAACATCCACGAGATCGGCCCGGACGGCGCCGGCCGCTGCCTGTGCCCGCGGGCGGAGGAGTTCGGGGAGCCCCTGTGGCGGATCGGTGCCCGGTGGTTTCTGCCTGCCGACGACGGACGCCTGTTTGTGGTGCACGGGACGAGCGAGCGTCGGCTCGCCGTCCTGGAGCGAGGCGGATCCCTGCGCGACGTACCCACGCCGTACACCGAGTGGTCGGCGCTGGCGACCGACGGCCGCCGGATCGCGGGCACCGCGGCCGGGCCGCGCCAGCACTCCACGGTCGTTCTCGTCGACCTGGACACGCCCGCGGACACGCCCCGGCTCGACGTCCTGCGCGGTCCCGACCTGGAGCACGGGTCACCCGAGCACGCGGACTGGCTGCCGCACGGCCGCCACGAGATCTTCCGCAACGAGGACGGCGAGGACGTGCACGCGTTCGTGTACCCGCCGCACAACCCCGGCTTCACCGCGCCGCGAGAGGAGGCGCCGCCATTCGTGGTACAGGCGCATGGTGGGCCTACCACCCGCAGCCAGCTGGTGGTCAACTACGAGATCGCCTACTTCACCAGCCGCGGCATCGGAGTCGTCGACGTGCAGTACGGCGGCTCGACAGGCTTCGGCAGGCGCTACCGCGAGCGGCTGCGCGGCAACTGGGGCGTGGTCGACGTGCAGGACTGCTCAGCCGTGGCGCGCGGGCTGGCGGCGCGGGGGCTCGCCGATCCCGAGCGCATCGCCATCCGCGGCGGCAGCGCGGGCGGGTGGACCGCGGCCGCGTCACTGGCCGCCGAACCTGACCTGTACCGGGTGGCGGGCATCTACTACCCGCTGCTGGATCCGGAGGAGTGGCGCGACCGGGGGACACACGACTTCGAGTCGCGCTACCTGGACAGCCTGGTGGGTCCCTGGCCGGCGGCCGCCGAACGCTACGTGAGGGTCTCGCCACTGCGTCGGGCCGCCCAAGTCCGGGCCCCGTTCGTCATCATGCAGGGTTTAGAGGACACGATCTGCCCCCCGCGGCAGGCTGAACGGTTCCTCGAACGGCTGCGTGGCGGTGACGTGCCGCACGCCTACCTCGCCTTCGCTGGGGAGAGGCACGGGTTCCGCAGAGCGGACACCGTGGTGGCCTGCCTGAACGCCGAACTCTCCGCCTACGGGCAGGTTTTCGGATTCGAAGCGCCCGGTGTGCCGCGACTGACCTTGTCGGTCTGAGCGACGCGCCGGTCGTTCTCCCTGTCTCGGAACGGGCCGCGACGGCACGCCCCGTGTCAGCTGTCGAAGTCGACCGTCAACGCCGAGGAGACCGGAAAGCTCTCGCTCGCAGTGCCCCGGGCGGCGTGGCAGGTGTCGCAGACGCCACCCTTGCAGGGGAAGGGCAGGTACGGGGTGGACCCGGGAGGCGGAGTCCAACGGGGTGGCCGAGCAGAGGAGTGAGGAGAACGGGACCACAGTCTTCACCTGGTCGATCACCCAGCCTGACCGGCTCGGCTGGCTGCTGCCGCTGCTGGCGGGCGCCGAGCACGGCGTCCGGTCGGACCCGGCCGGTGCCGCCCGGGAAGAGCAAGCCCGGGAGTTCCTGGACCTGACCGCGCCTGGTCCCTGGATCGTCAAACAACGCGACGGCATGGGCAGCGCGCACATCGACCTGGTCCGGTCGCCGTCAGACCTGGCTGTTGCCCTCGCCGGGCGGCCCGCGGGGTGCCGTTTGTAGTCGAGGAGTTCGTCTCCGGACCTGAGTACTCCGCTGAGGGCCTGACGATGGCGGGCTTGCCCGTTGTGGTGGCGCTGACCGAGAAGTCAGTGGGACCGCGGTTCGTGGAGACAGGTCACCGCATCCCGGCTGGCTTGTCCGCGCCACCGCTCCGAGGAGGCTCACACCCAGGTCGAGAAGGCCCTTCTTGCAGTAGGCCTCACCCATGGGCTGTTCCATGTGGAGTTCTGGCTGAGTCCGGCCGGCATCGTGCTCGGCGAGATCCACGCACGGCCGGACGGCGCCTTCCTCCCCACGATGACCGAGTATGCACGTCCTGGCCTGGAGCTCTACGGCATGTACGTCGACGACGTCCTGGCCGATGAGCCCCGCCCCCTGCGCCCTCTGTCGCGGAGCGCCGGGATGCAGCACGTAATCATCGAGCCGCCGGGCCGACTGGTGTCGATCGCCGGCTGGGATGAGGCGGTGGCCGCTCTGGAGGTCGTTGCCGCGCCTGTCGGTGCGCCCGGGGGCCGAGATCACCCCGGTCTGTTGGTCGGCCGACCGGCACGGCTTCGTCGTGGTCGAGGGCGCCTCGGCGGCGGAAGTTGACGCCGCCCTGGCGGCAATTCAGGACCGGCTCGTCTTCGAGGTGAGTCCACGGGACGCGGTGGACCACACGCAGGCATGACCAATCTCCGGTACTTCAACAGGATTTCGCTATCCGGGCCTGGCTTTCTACGAGGGGCGGGAGCACAGCGGAACTTGGGTGGTGCGGGGCGGTCTCACGGAG
>NZ_JBHXLV010000344.1:0-3741 GCF_042721685.1 Streptomyces sp. NPDC058459
GTACCGCACCCCGGTACGGGACGGCCCGTCCCCCTATCCTGGCCCGCATGCTGACCATCACCCAGGACCTGTACGACCGGATCGTCGCCCACGCCCGCGAGGACCACCCCGACGAGGCGTGCGGTGTGGTGGCCGGGCCGGAGGGCACCGGGCGCCCCGAGCGGTTCATCCCGATGCTGAACGCCGCCCGCTCACCCACGTTCTACGAGTTCGACTCCCAGGACCTGCTGAAGCTCTACCGGGAGCTGGACGACCGGGACGAGGAGCCGGTGGTCATCTACCACTCCCACACCGCGACCGAGGCGTATCCCTCCCGCACCGACATCGGCTACGCGAACGAGCCCGGCGCGCACTACGTCCTGGTCTCCACGGCGGACGCCGACGGCCTGGGCGACTTCCAGTTCCGTTCGTTCCGCATCCTGGACGGCGAGGTCACCGAGGAGGAGATCAAGGTCGTCGCGGCGTACTGATCCCACTCCCCGGTCGCGAACCGTCCGCCATCCGGGACGGGATTCCGGCCGGTGGACCGGGAATCGATACGATGAACCCATGGTTCTGACTGCGGTGCGCGCCCCCTGCTGACGTACCGAGCCGCAGCCCCGACGAACACCTTCGAACAGGAGCCCGCAACCATGGCCATCGAGGTCCGCATCCCGACCATCCTCCGCCAGTACACCGACGGCCGGAAGGCGGTCGAAGGCACCGGGGAGACCCTCGCCGACCTGTTCGCCGACCTCGAGACCCGGCACGCGGGCATCCAGGGCCGCGTGGTCGACGGCGGGCAGCTGCGCCGCTTCGTCAACGTGTACCTGAACGACGAGGACGTCCGCTTCGTCGACGGCATCGACACCAAGCTGTCCGACGGCGACACCGTCACCATCCTGCCGGCCGTGGCCGGCGGCATGGCCTGATCACATGCGGTACGACTCCCCGCTGGCCGCGGTGGGCAACACCCCCCTGGTGCGCCTGCCGCGGCTGTCGCCGTCCCCCGAGGTCCGGATCTGGGCCAAGCTGGAGGACCGCAACCCGACCGGCTCCATCAAGGACCGGCCCGCGCTGCACATGATCGAGCAGGCGGAGAAGGAGGGCCGGCTCACCCCCGGCTGCACCGTCCTGGAGCCCACCTCCGGCAACACCGGCATCTCGCTCGCCATGGCCGCCAGGCTCAAGGGCTACCGGATGGTGTGCGTGATGCCGGAGAACACCTCCCGCGAGCGCCGCGACCTGCTCGGCATGTGGGGCGCGGAGATCATCCCGTCCCCGGCGGCGGGCGGCTCCAACACCGCCGTCCGGGTCGCCAAGGAGCTGGCCGCCGAGCACCCCGACTGGGTGATGCTCTACCAGTACGGGAACCCCGACAACGCGGGCGCCCACTACTCGGGCACCGGCCCCGAGATCCTGGCCGACCTGCCCTCCGTCACCCACTTCGTGGCCGGCCTCGGCACCACCGGCACCCTGATGGGCGTCGGCCGCTACCTGCGCGAGCACAAGCCGGACGTGCGGATCGTCGCCGCCGAACCGCGCTACGACGACCTGGTGTACGGCCTGCGCAACCTCGACGAGGGCTTCGTACCCGAGCTGTACGACGCCTCGGTGCTCACCACCCGGTTCTCGGTCGGCTCGGCCGACGCGGTGGCCCGTACCCGTGAACTCCTCCAGCAGGAGGGCATCTTCGCGGGCGTCTCCACCGGCGCGGTGCTGCACGCGGCGCTCGGGGTGGGCCACAAGGCGGTCAAGGCGGGGGAGAGCGCCGACATCGTCTTCGTCGTCGCCGACGGCGGCTGGAAGTACCTCTCCACCGGGGTCTACACGGCGGCGACCACCGAAGAGGCCGTCGAGACCCTTCAGGGCCAGCTCTGGGCCTAGCTCCCCCGCGCGGGAGCCGTTCGGGGCGGGCGCGCGTCACACCGGTACCAGTGGTGCCGGTGCTCCAGCCGGCCCCGGACGGAGAGGCGGACCCCATGCGCCGTACGACACCCCTCACCCTCGCCGCGCTCGCGGCGGCCCTGCTGCTCGCGGGCTGCGCGACGGACGGGGGCGCCGCGGGCCCGCCCGCGTCGCCCGCGCCGCTCCGGGTGAAGTGCGTGAGCGCGCTCCGGCTGACCGCCGCCGACTCCGGGCGCACCCTGTGCCTGGACAAGGGCGGTGAGCTGCGGCTCTCCCTCGACGGCGACAAGGCCCGCCCGTGGAAGCCGGTCGAGGCGAAGGGCGGGGCGCTGACCCCGATCAACCCGGGCCTCGTGATCCGGCCGGGGGACGCGAACGCCGCGTACCGCGCGGAGAAGGCCGGCACCGTCGAACTGACCTCGGCCCGCGCCTCGGAGCACTGGCGGGTGACGGTCCAGGTCCGCTAACCGGCGAGGTGCCGCACCCGGTCCCACAGGGCCGGATCGGCCTCGGCGACCCGGTGCCGGAGATCCCCCACGGGCACCTCGTACACCGCTCCGGGGTCGAGGAAGCGCGGGCCCTCACCCAGGACGCCGCCCGGCAGCGGGATCAGTCCGGGGCGCTCCTCCGCGCCCCGGCCGGTGATCCGCGCGACCGTGGCCCGCCCGTCGCGCACGGCCAGCACCAGGCAGGGGGCGGGCTCGGCCCACCAGATGTCACCGGGGCGCGGACGGTCCGTCAACTCCTCTTCGGCGTGCGGGAGTCGGCGGCCACGACGCTGCCGGTGCCCCCGTCCCCAGCCGTCCACCAGCGTGGCGAGCAGGGCCAGCAGGAGCACCGCCACCAGCGCCGGCCACCAGGTCGTGTCCATGCGCAGGACGTTACCGGCGCGCGCCGGGTGCCGCGCGCCCTTGAGTCATCCTCACGCGCCCCCTAACCAGCCGAACCGGTGACAGCACAGGTGAGTTCGCCCACAACGGCCCCGGGCGAAGGAGCGACCCGCGCTTTCGCGCCTTACGCTCGACGAACCGCACAACCATGCCCTGCCGCTCCCCGACCCGCTTCTGCCAACGGAGGTTTCCGCTCCATGAAGCTCACCGTCGTCGGCTGCTCGGGGTCGTTCCCCTCCGCGGAATCGGCCTGTTCGAGCTACCTCGTCGAGGCCGACGGCTTCCGGCTGCTTCTCGACATGGGCAACGGCGCCCTCGGCGAGCTGCAGCGCCATGTCGGTCTCTACGACCTCGACGCGATCTTCCTCAGCCATCTGCACGCCGATCACTGCATCGACATGTGCGCGTACTTCGTGGCGCGCTACTACCGGCACGACGGCGGCCGCTGCGAGCCGATCCCGGTCTACGGCCCCGAGGGTACCGAGCACCGGCTGACCACGGCGTACGCGGACACGCCGTCCGCGTCCTCCATGAGCGAGGTCTTCGACTTCCACACGGTCAAGCCGTCCACGTTCGAGATCGGCCCCTTCACCGTGCACACCGAGCGGGTGCGGCACCCCGTCGAGGCGTACGCCATCCGGATCGAGCACGGGGGCAAGTCCCTGACGTACTCGGGGGACACCGGGGTCAGCGAGGCGCTGGACGAGCTGGCGCGGGACGCGGATCTGTTCCTGTGCGAGGCGGCGTTCACGCACGGCAAGGAGAACATCCCCGACCTGCACCTCAACGGCCGTGAGGCCGGCGAGACCGCCACCCGCGCGGGCGCCCGGATGCTGGTCCTCACCCACATCCCCCCGTGGACCGACCCCGAGGTCAACCTCGCCCACGCCCGCGCCACCTTCCCCGGCCGGGTGGAGCTGGCGGTGCCCCGCATGACGTACGAGCTGTAGCCCTGGAGCAGGAC
>NZ_JBHXLV010000345.1:0-3718 GCF_042721685.1 Streptomyces sp. NPDC058459
CTCGCCCCAGACGGCGCTTTCCATAGCGGCGATGCGCTGAAGGTCTGATCTGGCGGTGACACGGCGGAGGGTCACGCCTTTGGGCAGGACGGGGTCGGCGGCCAGGTCGGCGGACTGCCCGACGAGTACGGTCTCGCTGTCCTCGGCGACGAAGCCGGCCGCCGTGAGTCGGTCGGTGAGGTCGGCGGGAAGATCATGGGCGCGAGTCTTCCATTCGACGGCCTCACCACGGGCAGCGTAGAAGTCACGCTGCCGCGCTATGAGCGTGTCGAGTTCTGCCCCGCACATGCCAAGGTCGCGTGGGCCCGTGACGAAGCCACGATGCCACCCGACGACACGGGTCAACGGGCCGTCCTTTTCGATGTGAGCGTTGCCGCCAGGCGGGGTGACACCACGGAGTTGGGCGTCGTACGCGGTGCGGAGTTCGTTGATCAGAGTGTCCTTCACCCGAACACCGTATGGACCGGGTCAAGTGATTAAACGCCGGTCGAAACCGCGCGAACACCAGTGCTGCACTCTCTCACTGCCGCTACCTGCCTCGCCGGCCAGCCGCCCTGCGGGTGGCCGGCCAGCTCCACGTTCGCACCCACACAGTGCCGTCATTTCTCATCCACATTCCAGAGCCAGTTGATCACCAACTGCCTCCGGAGACCGTCGACAAACGCTGTCCTTGGAGATCAACGAAGCCAGTCGGCCTCGTAGCGGGCCAAGCGCCTGCGCAGATCGAGATTCTCACCCTGCGCGATTTCCAGTGCCCTTCGGAGTGCGGCTACCCCCTCGCGGTGAGTCTGCTGCTGCAGCGTGAGGCGAGCGCTCAGCGCTCTCACCGCGGCCGATGTCGAGGAGTCACCTGGAGGACTTACAGGCGCTGCTGAAGCCAATCCACTCTTGACGCGGTGTCGCTCGATCTGGCTGCGCAGTTCCGGATCCCGGTAGAGAAAGTCGGTGCTCACCCCGGCCTGGCGGGCCACAGCGGTGAAGCTGATGGGCTTGCCTGCCTTGGCCAGCTCGGCGAGGGCGGCACGGGCCCGCTTCCCGGCTTCCTGCGTTCGGGCGCGAGTGGCCTGGCGAAGGTGCTCGGGCAGCGGCGTCATTTGGTCGGCTCCTGTTGGTGTGCGGTGGGCAGCGGTCCGGGCCGGTCGGCCGCGCCTGCCCCGCGAACCGCCCGCAATTGTCCATCCTCGTGGACACTGACCTGGTCCAGGGCGACGAGGACCTTCGTCAGGGCGCTGGTTTCGGCGAGGCGGCCGGCGAGCCAGATGTTGTCCTCGCCCATCGGCTCGCCGTGGCGGGCGGTGAACTGGGCCTGGCGACGGCCGATCAGTGCTTCGGTCTGGGTGAGTTGGTGCTGGAGTTCGTCGCGGTGGCCGGCGTCGGTGACGAACTTGTCGCAGGTGAGGCAGGCGTTGCCCTTGGAGCAGACTTGCCTGGGCGGGAGCATGCACCAACCGTTGGGCAGGACTCGGTCGGCGCGCTGGTCGAGGTGGAGGAGGTCGTAGAGGTCGCTCGGGTTCACCTCGGCGGTCCGGCCGTCGGCCGTGACCTTCTTGTAGCGGAGGAACTCGCGCTCGGCCGTCACTGCCAGGGTCTTGGCGTAGTGCATGGTCATGGCCGGGGTGACGTGCCCCAGGTAGCGCATGACGACGTGGATCGGGACTCCGGCGTTGATCAGGTCGGTCGCCCGTGTGTGCCGGAAGGTGTGTGTCTTGGAGATCTTGACGGGGCGGCCGACGCTGTCGGTGATCGCCAGAGTCTTGGTCAGCGCGCCAAGTCGGCTGTGGAAGGTCGCCGACGCGTAGGGCCTTTTGCCGAGCAGGTTGTTCTTGGTCTGCAAGAAGAGGTAGCGCGGGTCCGTTCCCGATGGGGCGCCGTGGGCGGTGATGAACTCACGGGCCCACTCCTGCTGGAGTCGGATGATGTCGACGATCTCCTGGTCCACCGGGATCGTCGGCGGGTCCCCGCCAGTGATCTTCGTCTGCTGATAGGCGAGCCGGGCCACGAAGCCGTCCGGTTCCTTGTCCTGCTGCTTGTTCGTGGTCAGGAGCGGCAGCAGCGGTTCGAAGTCCATCATCAGGACCTCGTTCATGCGTCGGCCGGTCCGAATCAACAGCATGAGCGCATGGAATGCCTGCCGGTCGTCGAGTCCGCCTTCGGACTTGGGAGCCGCAAGCACTCCGGAGCCTACGGCAATCTTGCTGATCACCTCGTCCTCCAGCGCTATGTCGTCCGGAGGCTGATTGGTGAGCCGCGGCTTGTCCTCCAGCCGGAACAGCACAGAGTGATGCGCGTCCAGCGCGTCCCAACGTCGGTCACCGAGCACCGTGACGGCCTCGGCACGGTTGTCGTACATCCAGCGATAGAACGCCTCGATGGTCACCAGCGTGCTGCGGCGGCTGTTCTTGGAGAGCCGAGCGCCCGTGTTCGGGCCGGTCATCGTGATGTGACTGTTGAGGGAGTCCACGAATCCGCGCAACCAGGTCCGGAGCTGATCCGGGGAGTCGACGAGCTGAGGACCGGAGCAGCCAACCTGGTCGATGTACCACTGGAACCACTTCAGGTGGTCGAGGCGACTCTTCACCGACGACCACACGTACCGCTCTGTCAACAGCTGCACCGACAGCCACCATTTCGCAGCCTCCCGGAACCAGTCCGTCGTGAGCTGGCTGAAGTTGGCCACGGACCGACCCCAGGGCTCGTGCTCGCGTTGCGGGATGCGCCGGTCCAGACTGGGGTTCCACACGTCCAGCCGCCACCACTCACCGTCGTGGTAGCCGTGGGCCAGGCGGTCCTGGAGATGCTTGACGCTGTTCAGCACGTGCGTGCCGAGCCTCGCGTTCCGCGACGCGTCGGTCCGCATGACCGCACGCTGCACTTCGCGCGCCCATTCCTCGTGGGAGAGCGCCATCAGTGACCTCGCGGACCGTGCCAGCGGTCCTCCGTGCTCGATCGCAAGGACCAGGCCCCGCCTGAGTTCCTGGAACCGCCCTGCGGTGATGGCGTATCCCTCGGCAACTTGCTGATGGACGCACCAGGCCAGTTCCCAGATCATGGGCTCGGGCAGACCCCGGAAGCTGATCGCCTGGGAATACCAGCCCTTCTCCCGGTCGATGGTCTGCTTGGTGAAAGCTCTGCCGTAGTCCTCCGGCATGTTGGCCGAGTCGAAATGGTCCTGCCGGTGTTCCTCCGGCAGGCTCTCCCACAGTCGCCTCGCTTTCCCCTCGCTGAAGAGCCGGGCTACGGACAGGCGCGGATCTCGCTTGTCCTGCCGCTTACGCTCCGGAGTACGCGGCGACGGAACGGCCGCCGTATCGGCTACCGGATGGACGATCGGCTCAGCTTTCATGACGGCTTCCCCAGGCTTGCGTGATCTTCTGCCAGTCCGCACACGCGCGCAGCTCGGCGTCCTCGGTCACATGGGCGTACGTGTTGATCGTGGTCTGGATGTCGGCGTGGCCGAGCCTCCGGCTGACCACGTGCATGGGCACACCCGACAGCAGCAGGGCTGTGGCGTGGGTGTGCCGGTACCAGTGCGGTGTCATGTCCGGCGGCAGGCCGGGGACGTGCTGCTTCCTCGCGGCCAGGTGCTTGTAGACGCTCTCCGCCCGCAGCGGGGCGAACCGGCGCCCGCGGTGCAGGTTGCAGAAGATGTACGCGTCGTCCCAGTCGGCCAGTTCGACATCGGCGCCGGCCTCGCACAGGGTCCAGACCCAGTCGCCGT
>NZ_JBHXLV010000346.1:0-3670 GCF_042721685.1 Streptomyces sp. NPDC058459
CTTCCGGAGATGACCATGTCCTCTGCCGACGAGGCGTTGGAAAACGCCCGTACCGCCTACGAGCAGCACGTAGGGACCTGCCGCCAGTGCCGTGCCGACGGCGCGGCCTGCGCCGTGGCCAAGGTCCACCTGCGCACGTACAACAACGCCCGCCGCGACCACCTCCGCGCCACGGGCAGCGACGCCCCCAGGGGCTGACGCCCCGCGTACGCCGCGGAGCGGACTTCGCGGCGGCCGAGGACGCCGTGCAGGACGCGCTGGTCGAGGCGCTGCGCGCCCGGCCCGGCCGAGCCGCCGCGCGACGCGAAGGGCTGGCTGGTGGCCGTCGCTTGGCTCAGGTTCCTCGACGCCCACCGGTCGGACACCGCCCGCCGCCGGCGCGAGGACCTCGCCGAGGAGGAACCGGCGCCCGGCGCTGCGAGCGGCGAGGACGACACCCTCCAGCTCCCCACGAGGGCGACGGCGACCCGGCGACAGCGGCACGGCCGTACGCCGAGGCGGCCAGCCAGGCACCCGACCTCCGCGAGCGCGACCACCTGACCCGCCCGGCCGCCCGGCTCAACGCCCGCCGGCTCCGCTGACGCTCAGAGCGGGGGAGTGTCCCCGGTCTCCAGCAGCGAACGGGCGCCCTCCACGGCGGTGGGCGCGGCCTCGGTCGCGGAGGGGAAGAGCCGGGTCCAGGCGCGGGCCCTGCCCAGCGCGCCGAGCCGCCAGGCGAGGTGTACGGCGCGCCGCAGCTCCGCCGCCGACAGTCCGAGGTCCGTCCACGGCTCCAGATAGGCGTCCCGCAGACGGGGCAGCACCTCGGGGCCGTACCGCCCGGCCGCCCGCAGGGCCGGTACGCGCAGACTCGCGAACGGGTGGGACACGACGGCGTCCCCCCAGTCGAAGTACGTGAACCGGCCCGGCTCCGGGTGGAACAGCTGACCCTCGTGCAGATCGGCGTGGTCCAGGGAGTCGGGGACGCCCAGGGAGGCCAACTCCGCGCACCAGTCCGCCAGCCGGGGCCGCAGCGCGTCCAGCCGCGCCCGCCGGTCCGGGTCGAGGGAGACGTTCGCGGCACACAACCGGTCGAAGGCGGCGGGCACTTCGGGCACGCGCAGCCTCGGCACGCCGAGTGCGGAGAGTGCGTCCGCGCGCGGGACCAGGGCACGTTGCATGGCCGCGTACCCGGTGAGCAGCTCCTCCCACGTACGCGGCGGCACGTCGCCTCCCACCTCGCGGAAGAGCGGACCGCCGTCCGGCAGCAGCGACCAGCCACGGCCGGCGTCGACGGCCAGCGGGCGCAGCACCCGCTCCGGCACCCAGCGGGACAGCGCCTCGGTCAGCGGGCCCTCGAAGGCACTCGCCGGCGGGTTGGCCTTGAACCACACCGGGCCACTCCCGGCCGGCACGAGGCGCATCAGCACCGACCACGGCCGCACCCGCACCCGGGGCACCCCGCTCCGCCGCAGCCCTTGTGCGGCGAGCCGGGCGTCGGTCCACTCGAAGACAGCGCCCCGCCACGCCTCCTGGTCCCAGGGCGTGACCACATCCGGGTACGCACCCCGGTCCACGTCGACTGTGCGCTCCATCAGCGCTGACGCCCGCTCAGCGGCCGTAGCGCCGCTCGCGCGCCGCGTACGAGCGCAGCGCGCGGAGCAGGTCGATCTGACGGAACGCCGGCCACAGCACGTCCACGAAGTGCACCTCCGCGTACGCCGACTGCCAGAGCAGGAACCCCGACAGACGCTGCTCGCCCGAGGTGCGGATGACGAAGTCCGTGTCGTGCCCGGCGGGGGAGTACAGGTTGTCGGTGATGTGCTCAAGGTCGAAGTCGGCGGCCAGGTCGCGCGGGTCGCCCCCGGCGCGGATGTGCTTGTCGAAGGCGGCCCGGACCGCGTCCACGATCTCCCGGCGCCCGCCGTAGCCGACCGCCACGTCGACCTTCAGGCCACCCCGGCCGGTGGTCGTGGCGGCGGCCTCCTTCAGCACCCGCGCGGTGTCGCCCGGCAGCAGGTCCAGCGCGCCGATGATCTCGATCTCCCACGGCGCGTCCGTGGCACAGACCCGGCGCACGGTCTCCTCGATGATGTCGAGCAGCGGGCCGAGTTCGGCGGCCGGGCGGTGCAGATTGTCGTCGGAGAGCATCCACAGGGTGACGTGGCTGATCTCGGCGTCGGCGCACCAGTGCAGGAAGTCCGTGACCTTCGCGCCGCCTACGCGATAGCCCTCACGGACGTCCGTGTGCCCCGCGCCGCGCGCCCAGCGCCGGTTGCCGTCCAGCATGATCGCCACATGCCGGGGCCGGGGCAGGCCCTCCAACTTGCCGTGCAGCCGCCGCAGATACACCGCTTCCAGCGCCGAGCGCAGTGCCTTCCATGCCACGCCGAGATCCCTTCCAAGACCGGGGAACGAGAACGATAGCGGCATCCGCGGGCAGCGGCCCGTCCGGCCGCCCTCCACCCGGGGGAGACCGGCGGGGACGGTGAGCGTGGCAGGGGTGCAGACCAGGTACTCGTGCACCGCCTCGGTGGTGAAGCCCGCCCGGCGCAGCGCCGGTGCCACCTCCGGTGCGGCGTCGGGCGCGAACTCCAGCCGGGGGAGCAGGCCACGCTTGCGTAACTCCTCCACCAGGGCGGCCACCTCGGCCTTCGTGGGGGTTGCGCCGGGCAGTGGGGTCGCGTAGTCGACGTACGGGCTGGTCGTCGTGGGGTCGGAGTCCGCCACGAAGCCGCCGGTCCGGACCGGTTCAGGGCGGCGCAGCAGGTTGGCGGCGGCGAAGTTCCGCACATCGAGGGGCACGGCACCGCACGCTGCCACAGCGGGTTCGCCCGGCCGACCGAATTGCGTCCCTGGTGCCGAGACCGGCGTAGATGTATCGTCCAGAAGTGGAAATCCCGTCCAGTGGCGGTGGAGGCGGTGTCGGTGGGGTCCGAGGACGAGCGGCTGCTGGGTGAGGCCGAGAAGATCGCCGTAGCGCTCGGGCGGATGTTCCCCGGCCTGTGCGAGGTCGTCCTGCACGACCTGCGGGACCCGGCGCACGCGATCCGGGTCATCGAGAACAACCTCTCCGGCCGCGCCCACGGCGACCCCGCCACCGAACTGGGCCTGGCCCGGATCGCGGACCCCCGCTACCCCGACGTCGTGCAGAACTACCCCAACCGCTTCCCCGACGGCCGCCCCGCCAAGAGCACCTCCATCGGCATCCGGAACAGCGCGGGCGAGTACATCGCCGCGCTCTGCCTCAACCTGGACGTGTCGGTGCTCTCCCCGGTCGCGCTCACCCTGGCCAACCTCGTCGCCACCGGCACCGAACACGGCGCCGAACCGTTGGAGAGACTGCGGGACCGGCGCGCCCGGGAGCTGCGCGGGACAGTGGAGGAGATGGCCGCCCGGCGCGGGGGCACCCCGAGATCACTGAGCCGCGAGACCAAGCGCGAGCTGGTACGGCAACTGCGCGAGGACGGCTGGTTCGACTCGCGGGACGCCGCCCAGGGCATCGCCGACCTGCTCGGGGTCTCCCGAGCGACCGTCTACAACTACACGAAGTGAAAGCCCGCCCACCGAGCCCACCGAGCCCTGCCACCGTCCCCGCCCACCGAGCCCTGCCACCGTCCCCGCCCACCGAGCCCTGCCACCGTCCCCGCCCACCGAGCCCTGCCACCGTCCCCGCCCACCGAGCCCTGCC
>NZ_JBHXLV010000347.1:0-3613 GCF_042721685.1 Streptomyces sp. NPDC058459
CTTCAAGACCACAACCGGGTCTTGAAGGCCGACGTCACACCAGGCCCCGAATTGACCAACAGCATCCGACCGGAGAGCGGGGCCCGAGGACCGTGTGCGGGGTGTCAGGACCCCACGAACGCCACCAGCAGCAGCCACACCACCGGTGCCGTCGGCAGCAGGGAGTCCAGGCGGTCCATGATTCCCCCGTGGCCGGGGAGGAGGGTGCCCATGTCCTTGATGCCCAGGTCACGCTTGATCATGGACTCGCCGAGGTCGCCCAGCGTGGCACTGCACGCGACCGCGAGGCCGAGGATCAGGCCCTGCCACCACGCACCGCCGTCGATCAGGAACCGCATGCACAGCGCGCCCGCGACCATGGCGAACGCCACCGCGCCGAGCAGGCCCTCGCGGGTCTTGCCGGGGCTGATGCGCGGAGCCAGCTTGTGCCTGCCGAAGCGCCAGCCCACCGCGTACGCGCCGGTGTCGCTGACCACGGTGAGGAGCAGGAACGTCAGCACCCGCCAGGGCCCGTCGCCGGCGGCGAGCATCATCGCCACGAACGTCGCCAGGAACGGCACGTAGAACGCGGCGAAGACGCCGGCCGTGACGTCCTTGAGGTAGCCCTCCGGCGGCTGGGTCATCCGCCAGACCAGCACGGCCAGCGCGGTCAGCGCCATGGCGACCCAGGCACCCTCGGCACCGCGCGCGTACCCGGCGACCACCATGGCCGCCCCGCCCACCGCGAGCGGCACCAAGGGAACCCTGATCCCCTTGCGCTCCTGGAGCCGGCTGGAGAGCTCCCACAGTCCGACGACCACCGCCGCCGCGACGACACCGACGAAGACCGCCTTGACGACGAACAGCGAGGCGATGATCACCACGCCGAGTCCGACGCCGACGCCTATGGCCGCGCTCAGGTCACGGCCCGCGGTCTTCTTCGGCGCGGGCACCGGCTGCGGGGAGTCGGGCATCGGGTCGTCGTCCTGGTCTCCGCCATACGCGGGTACGTCGGGCACGCTGGGCATGAGGTGAGTCTGCTGCGCCGCGGGCGCGTCATATGCGGGACCCGCCGTGGCAGCCCCCTGGACAGGCCCACCCGCGGTGGGCCCCCAGTACCCGGCCTGCCCCGCCTGCGGCGGCGGCCCCCAGGAAGAGTCGCTCATCAGACTTCGAGCAGCTCCGCTTCCTTGTGCTTGAGCAGCTCGTCCACCTGCGCCACGTACTTGGCGGTCAGGTCGTCGAGCTCCTTCTCGGCGCGGCGGCCCTCGTCCTCACCGACCTCGCCGTCCTTGATCAGCTTGTCGATGGCGTCCTTGGCCTTGCGGCGCACGGAACGGATCGAGACCTTGGCGTCCTCCGCCTTGTGCTTGGCGACCTTGATGTAGTCGCGGCGGCGCTCCTCGGTCAGCTCGGGGAACACCACGCGGATGATGTTGCCGTCGTTGCTGGGGTTGACGCCCAGGTCGGAGTCGCGGATCGCCTGCTCGATGTTGCGCAGCGCGCTCTTGTCGAACGGGGTCACCACGGCCATACGCGGCTCCGGCACGGAGAACGAGGCCAGCTGGTTGATCGGCGTCGGGGCACCGTAGTAGTCGGCCACGATCTTGTTGAACATCGCCGGGTGCGCACGGCCGGTGCGGATCGCGGCGAAGTCCTCCTTGGCGACCACGACGGCCTTCTCCATCTTCTCCTCGGCTTCGAGGAGGGTCTCTTCGATCACCACTTGCTCCTGCGTGTCTTGAGTGAGGCCCGGCTGCGGTCCCCGATCGGGCGGCGGCCGGCTGCGTCGCGTCTGCTTCCTGCACGGTTCCCGACCGGCAGGAGATTGTCCATCCCCCGGCCGGGGCGCGTCCCGTCCGTGCTCCGGACGGGGCCGCGCCCATGGGACGGGGTGTCGCCGGTCAGTCCCGGCTGCCCTGGTCACCCACGAGCGTGCCGATCTTCTCACCCTTGACGGCCCGCGCGATATTGCCCTCCGCCAGCAGCTCGAACACGACGATCGGCAGGCTGTTGTCACGGCACAGCGTGACGGCGGTGGCGTCGGCGACCTTGAGGTCGCGGGTGATGACCTCGCCGTAGCCGAGAGCGTCGAACTTGACGGCGTCCGGGTTGGTCTTGGGGTCGGCGTCGTAGACCCCGTCCACGCCGTTCTTGCCCATGAGCAGCGCCTCGGCGTCGATCTCCAGGGCGCGCTGGGCGGCGGTGGTGTCGGTGGAGAAGTACGGCATGCCCATACCGGCACCGAAGATGACCACGCGGCCCTTCTCCAGATGGCGCACGGCGCGCAGCGGGATGTACGGCTCGGCGACCTGGCCCATGGTGATGGCGGTCTGCACGCGGCTGTCGATGCCCTCCTTCTCCAGGAAGTCCTGGAGGGCGAGGCAGTTCATCACGGTGCCGAGCATGCCCATGTAGTCCGAGCGGGCGCGGTCCATGCCGCGCTGCTGCAGCTGGGCGCCGCGGAAGAAGTTGCCGCCGCCGATCACTACCGCGATCTCGGCGCCGTCACGCACGACGGCGGCGATCTCACGGGCGATCTTGTGCACCACGTCCGGGTCGACGCCGAGGCCACCGCCGCCGGAGAAGGCCTCTCCGGACAGCTTCAGCAGAAATCGGCCGCTTACTTTGCCGTCGTCGCTCTTCCGGGCCTTGCTGGTCATGGAGATCCCGCCTCTTTCACGTGTCGCACATACGAAGAAGGCCATTGCCGATGGGGTCGTCTCCAGCTCCCATGCGCGGCAATGGCCTCCTCGTCAGATCTGCTGCCGCCCGCGGCTAGCTCACGGACGGCGGTCTGCGCGGACGACTGCTGTCGACCCTATCGGGGTCGCGCGTCGACCGCGGTACGGACTCAGATGCCGACCTTGATGCGCGAGAAGCGCGTCAGGGTGACACCGGCCTCGTCCAGCACCTTCTGGACCGACTTCTTGTTGTCCAGGGCGTACGGCTGGCCGAGCACCGTGGCGTCCTTGAAGAAGCCGTTGAGGCGACCCTCGACGATCTTGGCGATCGCGGCCTCGGGCTTGCCCTCGGCGCGGGTGGTCTCCTCGGCGATGCGACGCTCGGACTCGACGACCTCGGCCGGCACGTCCTCCTTGGAGAGGTACTTCGGCGCGAAGGCGGCGATGTGCTGGGCGACGCCCTTGGCGACCTCGGCGTTGGGCTTGTCCAGCTCGACCAGGACACCGATCTGCGGGGGCAGGTCGGGCATGGTGCGGTGCATGTACGCGAAGACGTAGCCGTCGGTGAACTGCGCGAAGCGGTCCAGGACGATCTTCTCGCCGAGGTTGGCGTTGGCCTCGTCCACGAACGCCTGGACGGTCTTGCCGGGCTCGATCTCGGAGGCGAGGAGCGCCTCGATGCCGGCCGGGGAGGTCTTCGCGACGTGCTCGGCGATGGCCTGGGCCACGGCCTGGAACTTGTCGCCCTTGGCGACGAAGTCCGTCTCGCACTTCAGCTCGACGATGACACCCTCGGAGTTGTCGTCGGCGATGACGGAGACCACGGCGCCGTTCTCGGCGGAGCGGCCCTCGCGCTTGGCGACGCCCTTCTGGCCCTTGATGCGCAGCGCCTCGACGGCCTTGTCGACGTTGCCCTCGGCCTCGTCCAGCGCCTTCTTGCAGTCCATCAT
>NZ_JBHXLV010000348.1:0-3494 GCF_042721685.1 Streptomyces sp. NPDC058459
CGCGTGAGTGGATCCCCGCCGACGTACCGCCCTCGCCGAGCGTGACCAGCTGACGGCGGCTGTCGTCCGGGCCGGGGTTGCGCCGGATCGGCCCGTCGTCCCTACGCTGGGCGGCGTGCGCCTTCTCCTCATGTCCGACACCCACCTGCCCAAGCGCGCCAAGCGGCTCCCGGACCGCCTGCTCGCCGAACTGCCGCACGCGGACGTGGTGTTCCACGCCGGCGACTGGGTCGACACCGCGACCCTCGACCTGCTGGAGTCCGAGAGCCGCCGGCTGATCGGCGTGTACGGCAACAACGACGGCCCCGGCCTGCGCGCCCGGCTCCCCGAGGTGGCGTACGCCGAGCTGGGCGGCCTGCGCTTCGGCGTGGTCCACGAGACCGGTCCCGCCCGTGGCCGCGAGGCCCGCTGCGCCGCCCGCTTCCCCGGCCTGGACGTGCTGGTCTTCGGGCACAGCCACATCCCCTGGGACACCACCGCCCCCGGCGGCCTCCGGCTGCTCAACCCCGGCTCCCCGACCGACCGCCGGCGCCAGCCGCACGCCACCTACCTGACGGCCACCGTGGCGGACGGCACCCTGACCGACGTCACCCTGCACACGCTGCCGTGAGGCCCGGCCCCTGCTTCGGCGCGCGGGATCGGGGCGGGGCTGGTCTGCTGGAGCGAGGGCCCTCGCGGGCTTCCGTGACGTTCTCCGGAGTGGCGTATGAGTACCTATCGAGTGGCGCAGGTGACGAGTCCCGGCGGCGGCTTCGAGCTGGTGGAGCGGGAGGTGCGCCAGCCGGGCCCCGGCCATGTGCGGATCGCCGTCGAGGCGTGCGGGATCTGCCACAGCGACGCCCTTTTCGTCGAGGGCGGGCTGCCCGGCATCAGCTTCCCCGAGGTCCCCGGCCACGAGATCGCGGGCCGGATCGCGGAACTCGGCGAAGGCACCGCCGAGCGGGACTGGCAGGTCGGCGACCGGGTCGCGGTCGGCTGGTTCGGCGGCAGCTGCGGCTGGTGCAAGCCCTGCCGCGAGGGCGACTTCATCACCTGCGTCCGCCTCCAGGTGCCCGGCTGGGCCTACGACGGCGGCTTCGCCGAGCAGGTGATCGTCCCCGTCGACGCGCTCGCCCGCATCCCCGAGGGTCTCGCCGCCGCCGACGCCGGGCCGATGGCCTGCGCGGGTGTCACCACCTTCAACGCCCTGCGGCACACCGACGCCCGGCCCGGCCAGGACCTGGTCGCCGTACTCGGCATCGGCGGACTCGGCCACCTCGCGGTGCGGTACGCGGCCGCGATGGGCTTCGAGACCGTCGCCGTCGCGCGTGGCGCGGAGAAAGCCGACTTCGCCCGGGAGCTGGGCGCCCACCACTACATCGACAGCACCTCGGACACCCCGGTGGCCGAGGCGCTCCAGTCGCTCGGCGGTGCCAAGGTGGTGCTGGCCACCGCCGGGAACTCCGACGCCATGTCGGCCACCGTGGATGGCCTCGCCCCGCGCGGCCGGCTCGTCGTCATCGGCGCCACCACGGAGCCGCTCGGCATCAACCCGGTCCAGCTGCTGATGGCAGGCCGCGAGGTCAGGGGCCACCCGTCGGGCACCTCCCAGGACGTGCGGGACACCATGGAGTTCAGCGTGCTGCACGGCATCCGCCCGATGAGCGAGAGCGTGCCGCTGGCCGACGCGGACGCCGCCTTCCAGAAGATGCTCGCCGGCAAGGCCCGCTTCCGGATGGTCCTCACCACCGGCTGAGCCGGGAAGGTCCAGGCCGGCGGGGAGCCGACCTGGACCCGCGGGGCTCTCGCGGCTACTCGTCCCACGCCTGGATCAGGATCTGCTCGGAGATCCGGCCGTCGCGCAGCGTGACCATCGACTCGGCGTAGACCTGGTTGCCGTCGGGGTACTGGCACGACTCGGTGAACGCCGCGTGGTCGCCGTCGATGACGCACTGGTCGAGCCGGTGGATCATCTCGCGGCCGTAGCTGTCGGCGAGCATCTCCTCGATCTCGCCCCGGCCGCGCAACACCCTGGGATGGCTCGGCTGGTCGGCGTGGTCGATGACACGGACCCGGGCGTCGTCCTCGTACAGTGCGAGCATCCCCTCCCCGGAGTGCGCCTCGATCGCCTCGCGCAGTGCCCCGGTGGTGAAGGCGGAGTCTTGTCCGCTGCCCATGGTGACCTCCTTCCAACGCCCGCGGCCCGTCGGGCGGCGGACCGCGGGGGCCCACGTCCGAGACTCCTCCGCCCCGGCGGACACGGCAAACGCATGAGACGCCGTCCGCCTGTCGGGTGAGCGACGGCCACCGGCCGTGTCCGGCGCGGGGGTACGGGCGTTGCTCAAGGCATGATCTCAACACGACGCATCGTCGCCGCCGTCGGTCTGGCCGTCGGGGTCACGGGCTTTGTCGCACCCCTGGCCGACGCGGCCGACGCGAGCGCTCCTGCCCACGGGCAGATCAACCCGATGACCATGCTGGACGACGTCGCCCTCAGCGAACTCCCGCCCCAGGCCCGGAGTCAGGTCCCGCGCGTCGGCGAGCAGGTACGCGGCCTGAACCAGGTGAGCGAGCTGAACCGGCTGAACGAACTGCACCAGATCACCGACCTCGCCGCCCCCGTCACCGGGCTCCTCCCCGGCCTCTAGGCCGTCGCCGGCCCCGAACAGCCGTGTCCGCGAGGGCCGTCCGCGACCGGGCGGCCCTTCGCCATGACAGGGGAACCCGCTGGTCCACGCCCTTGCCGAGCCCTCCCGGCGGCCCTGCGTGGCGTAGGGTCGCAAACGCAGGGACACCGACGAGAAGGGGCCAGGCCATGGCGCAGGAAGTACGCGGCGTTGTCGCACCGGGGAAGGACGAGCCGGTACGGATCGAGACCGTCGTGATCCCCGATCCGGGTCCCGGCGAGGCTGTCGTGGACATCCAGGCGTGCGGTGTCTGCCACACCGACCTGCACTACAAGCAGGGCGGCATCTCGGACGACTACCCCTTCCTGCTCGGCCATGAGGCGGCCGGCGTGGTGGAGTCGGTGGGGGAGGGCGTCACCGATGTGGCACCCGGTGACTTCGTGATCCTCAACTGGCGCGCGGTGTGCGGTAATTGCCGGGCCTGTCTGCGCGGTCGTCCCTGGTACTGCTTCAACACCCACAACGCGAAGCAGAAGATGACCCTCGCCTCCACCGGCCAGGAACTCACCCCCGCGCTCGGTATCGGCGCCTTCGCCGAGAAGACGCTCGTCGCGGCCGGCCAGTGCACCAAGGTCGACCCCGAGGTCTCCCCGGCCGTCGCCGGACTGCTCGGCTGCGGTGTGATGGCGGGCATCGGCGCGGCCATCAACACCGGCGCCGTCGGCCGGGGCGACTCCGTCGCCGTCATCGGCTGCGGCGGCGTCGGGGACGCGGCCGTCGCCGGCGCCGCGCTGGCCGGCGCCGCGAAGATCATCGCCGTCGACATCGACGACCGCAAGCTGGCGACCGCCCGCACGCTCGGCGCCACCCACGCGGTCAACTCCAAGG
>NZ_JBHXLV010000349.1:0-3490 GCF_042721685.1 Streptomyces sp. NPDC058459
GGTCCGAATGCTCGGACCCACCGAAGCCGCATGAACCAACGGGACTCCCGCAGCGTCACAGTAGCGGCAGCCCGGAATGAGGGCGCCAACACGACCGTTTGACCGAACAAGGAGGATCCTCGTGGCCCTGACCACGCGTACGAAGATCATGGGGGCTGTGCTGGCCGCGGCCCTCGCCGGATCCGTCGCCCTGTTGTCGTCACACGACGACGATCGGACCGGCGCCGCCGGGGCCGCCGATGCGGAGCGCACCCCCGGGCAGGTCCGCTTAACCGAGACGAAGGAGGGGGTCCCTTCCCGCTCCGCGACCGACTGGGTGTCGTACGGCGACCAGGTCGCCGTCGTGCGCGTGTTGGCGGAACACGAGCAGCATGACCACGTGACGGACGACGAGGACGCCGGCGGAGAGACATACATGCCGCGGACGGTCTACATGCGCGTCACCGACCGAGTGTGGGGCCGGCCCGCAGCTCCGACTCTTCCCGGCGCCCTTTCGGTCACCGTCGACGGATGGCAGCTCAAGGACGGCGCACGGGTCCGCGTGGCCTCACAGGACGCGTCGCGATTGGAGGTCGGCCACACCTACGTGATCACGTTCGCCCGTTACGCGGACGGCGTGTGGGCACCGCTGGGGTCTGGGGCTGCCCTGCCGTACGATCAGGGGCGCGTCGGCAAGGGCGAGTTCGAGGGGGGCGACGTCACGGTCGACGCCTACCGTTCGGCGCTTGAGCGGCAGCGCGTGTCCGGTGAGGAGGACCCCGTGGCCCTGCGAACCGCCGGCAAGACCGCAGCCGAGATCGAGCAGGTCCTGCGCAGCGCGCACCCCGATCCCCGAGCCACACGACCCGCGCAGGCGAGGGAGCCCGCGGAGTCCTTCTGCTCGGTGGCCTCGCCGCTCGCGGTGTCCGAGAACAGCCGTTACACGCCCGACGAGTTGGCGTCCGTCCTCACCGACCTCGCCGCGACGGCCTCGAAGCCGGCGGATGCCTCCGCCCTGCGGACGTACGCGCACTCCCTCGACGCCGAAACGGGCGCCGACGCGCCGGACGTCACTGCCCGCCAGGCTTCGGTCGTCGCGATAGAGCATGCGTGTGCTATCGAGGTGGGGGCACTGAAGCCGACCGACAGCTGACCTGAGGGGCAGGGGCGGCAGTCGGCGCGGGCGAAGTCCATCACGATGGCGTCGCGGCCGTGCTGGGTGACCGAATACCAGCCGGCGCTGGTGTCGCCCTGGGGGCAGCGGACCTGACGGGCTTTCCGGTCGATGTGGAAGGCGCTCTTGGCCAAGCCCTCGGCGGCCTTGGCCTGAGGCCGCTTCCACGACCAGGCCGACGGAGGGATATCCGGAGTCGAGGTAGTGCTCGCCTGGTAGCCGGCCGCTTTCTCAGTCGCGTACGAACAAGGGCTCGCCCGGAGGGGTGGTTCCGGCCGGCAGGAGTGCCAGGTCGAGGCCGCGCACCAGGCGGGCCCTCAGTGTCTCGTCGGCGGCCAGCCGCTCGGCGACCGCGCGGGCGGCCGGGGCGGGCGGTGCGGCGGGGTCGAGGACGAGCGCGAGAGTGCCGTCGGCCGTGCCGGGGCCGAGGTGGGCGGAGCGCACGGCGGGCTCGGCGGCGACGGCCGCGCGGACGGCGGCCACCACGGCCGGGTCGGTCAGCGGGTCGACGCTGGTGCGGCCCTCGGCCAGCGCGAGCAGCGCCGCGCCGGTCAGCTCGAACGGCACGGGCCCGGCGAGGTCCAGTACGACCGTGTCGGCCTTCTCGTGGGCGGCGGCCTGGAGGGCCTGGTGCAGCGGTACGGCGACCGGCCGGGCGGCGGGGTCCCAGCGGGCCAGTGACGCGGTGGAGGTGAAGGCGGGCAGCGCGGTGCGCCCGGCGGCCTTCAGCGTGGGAACGGCCATGTCGCTGGTCTTCTCCCGGCGCAGCCCCTTCTCGTCCACCTCGACCTCGCCGAGCACCGCGACGACGGGAACGAGCAGCCGGGCGCCCTTGAGCGCCTCCAGTACGGGCCCGAGCAAGCCACGATCTTCGGCCCAGGCCGCGAGGGCGGCGCTCAGCCGGGGGTCGGCGGAGCCGTCGTCGTCGGAGAAGCCGGAGTCGGGGATGTTCTTGTTCGCCACGGTCCCGACCTTATCGGGGGCGCCCGCCGGAGGAATCGGCCGGGTTTGCCAGGACCGGCAACACGTCCGTCACCCGGCTCACAGGAATCCGGGGATTTGCTGACGTACTTCTAACCTCGGCCTAACGGCACGCACAGCCCGCCGCCGCACCATCGCGGCATGGAGCCCTCCCGAGGCGGCCCGGGCCGCCGTCGCCGCCGTGCCCGCCGCCGTCCGGTACTGTCCGCCGCGCTGGTGGCCCTCGTGATCGGCGGGGTCACGGCCGGCGGCACCGTCTATGTGAAGGCGCGGGCGCACGACGGCGGCCGGGCCGTGTCGTCGCCGGCCCGGGCGGACGAGGAGGAGGCATCGGTGGAACCCGTGACGAGGCCGGCGGTGGACCGCACAGCACTGCTCGGCGCGGCCATGAAGGCAGTGGAGGTGCCCCCGGGCGCCGCCGTGTCGGCGGCGGTGCTCGACGTGGACTCCGGACAGAGCGCGGTGTACGGGGAGGGTGCCTTCGACACCGCGAGCATCGTCAAGGTGGACATCCTCGCGGCGCTGCTGCTCCAGGCGCAGGACGAGGGCCGGCCCCTGACGGCGGCGGAGAAGGCTTACGCCGGGAAGATGATCGGGTCGAGTGACAACGCCTCCGCGACCGCGCTGTGGGACACCGTCGGCGGTGCGGAAGGGCTGGACGCGGCGAACGCGCGCTTCGGACTGACCGCGACCTCGGCCGGGGCGAACGGCCTGTGGGGACTGACCCGGACGACGGCGAAGGACCAGCTCACCCTGCTCCAGCAGGTGTTCGGGACCGGATCGAAGCTGACCTCCGGCTCGCGCGCGTACCTGCGGGAGTTGATGGAGTCCGTGGACCCCGGTCAGCGCTGGGGGGTGTCGGCCGCCGCCGGTGGCGGTGTCACGGCGCTCAAGAACGGCTGGCTGCCGCGTAGTACGACGGGTCTGTGGGTGGTGAACAGCATCGGGCGGGTCGAGACAGCCGACGAGGCCTCGTATCTGGTGGCGGTGCTGTCCCGGGGGGCGACGGCCCAGGCGGCGGGGATCGCCCTGGTGGAGTCGGCGGCGCGGGCGGCGGTGGGGGCGTTCGCCGGTCCGGCGTGATCAGCCGCCGGCGCGGGGCCTGCGCTCGCGCCGGACGACCACGGCGGCAGCGATCAGCAGGGCGGTGCCGGCGCCGCCCGCCGGCCAGGCGGCCCAGCCGGCGCTGCCGTCGGCGGAGCCGGGGCTGTCGGGGCCGGGGCCGAAGTACTTCTTGCCGTAGGCCACCGGGCGCGGGTTCCCGGGTTTCAGACGGGCGGCGGCCGGGCCGGGGGCGGGCGAGCCGGAGACCGGCCGCGGCAGGGTACAGCAAGCACGTCCGGGGGACATGAGGGG
>NZ_JBHXLV010000350.1:0-3469 GCF_042721685.1 Streptomyces sp. NPDC058459
CCCCTGGCGGGGGCGCTGTCCGGCACGTCGGGAGCCTCCTCCGGGATCAGCGTCCGGCGCTGTCCACCACGGCCGACCACTCGTCCAGCAGGGCCTGCGCGGAGGCGTCGTCGGGCCCCTCCGCCCAGAGGTGCGTGACCGCCTGGGCCGGGTCGGGCAGGACCATCACCCAGCGCCCGTCGCTCTCCACGACCCGCACACCGTCCGTCGTGTCCACGGACCGGTCACCGGCCGCCTCGACCACGCTGCGCATGACCAGGCCCTTGACCGCCCACGGCGTCGCCAGGTCCCGCTTGAGGACATGGGCCCGGGGAATCCGGGCGTCGATCTGACTCAGCGTGAGCTGCGTCCGCGCCACCAGCCCGATCAGCCGCACGAACGCCGCCGTGCCGTCGTAGACGCTGCTGAACTCGGGGACGATGAAGCCGCCCATGCCGTCGCCGCCGAAGATGGTGCCCTCCTCGCCGCCGACCCGCGTCAGGTCGTCCGGCGAGGTGGTCGTCCACTCGACCTGCGTGCCGTGGTACGCGGCCACCTGCTCCGCAATCCGGGTCGTGGTCACCGGGAGCGCCACGCGCCCGCTGCGACGCTCGGCGGCCACCAGGTCAAGCATGACCAGCAGCGCCCGGTCGTCCTCGATGATGCTGCCCTTCTCGTCCACGAGCGACAGCCGCTCGCCCACGGGATCGAACCGCACACCGAACGCCGCCCCGGAGGACGCGACGATCTCCCCGAGCCGCTTCAGGCCCTTGCGCCGGATCTCGGCGGTCTCGGTGGGCCGCGACTCGTCCAGACCGGGGTTGATGGTCAGCGAGTCCACTCCGAGCTTGCCGAGCAGGCTGGGAAGCACCAGACCGGCACTGCCGTTGGAGGCGTCGACGACGACCTTCAGCCCGGACTCGGCGATCCCGGTCGTGTCCACGTTCCGCAGCAGCGACCCGGTGTACGAGTCGTAGACGCTGGACGGGAAGTACAGGTCACCGATCTCGCCCGGGAACGCCCGCCGGTACTCCTGGCGCGCGAACACCCGGTCCAGCTTGCGCTGGCTGCCCTGGGAGAGGTCCGCGCCCTTGGCGTCGAAGAACATGATGTCCACGGAGTCCGGCACACCCGGCGAGGTCCGGATCATGATGCCGCCGGAGCTGCCCCGCGCGGTCTGCTGCCGGGCCACGGGCAGGGGTACGTTCTCCAGGTCCCGGACGTCGATCGCGCTGGCCTGCAGCGCTGAGATCACCGCGCGCTTGAGCGCACGGGCACCTCGGGAGTGGTCACGGGCCGTGGTGACCGTGGTGCCCTTCTTCAGGGTGGTGGCGTACGCGCCGGCCAGCCGTACGGCCAGCTCGGGCGTGATCTCCACGTTCAGGATGCCGGAGACCCCGCGCGCCCCGAAGAGGTTCGCCTGGCCCCTGGACTCCCAGATGACCGACTCGTTGACGAAGGCGCCGGCCTCGATGGTCTTGAACGGGTACACCCGGACGTTGCCCTGGATGATCGACTCTTCGCCGATCAGGCACTCGTCACCGATGACCGCGCCGTCCTCGATCCGCGCGGCCCGCATGATGTCGGTGTTCTTGCCGACCACACAGCCGCGGAGATTGCTCTGCTGGCCGACGTACACGTTGTCGGCGACGACGGCCTTGTGCAGGAAGGCACCGCTCTTGACGACCACGTTCGAGCCGATGACGGAGTGCTCGCGGATTTCCGCGCCCGCCTCGACCTTGGCGTAGTCACCGATGTAGAGCGGCCCGCGCAGCACCGCGTCGGGGTGCACCTCGGCACCCTCGGCGACCCAGACGCCGGGCGAGATCTCGAAGCCGTCGATGTCGACGTCGACCTTGCCCTCCAGCACGTCGGCCTGGGCCTTCACATAGCTCTCGTGGGTGCCGACATCCTCCCAGTAGCCCTCGGCGATGTAGCCGTAGACCGGCTTGCCCTCCTTCATCAGCTGCGGGAAGACGTCGCCGGACCAGTCGACGGAGACATCGGGATCGACGTAGTCGAAGACCTCGGGCTCCATCACATAGATGCCCGTGTTCACCGTGTCGGAGAAGACCTGGCCCCAGGTCGGCTTCTCGAGGAAGCGCTCGACCTTGCCCTCCTCGTCGACGATGGTGATGCCGAACTCCAGCGGATTGGGCACCCGGGTCAGGCAGACCGTGACCAGGGCTCCCTTCTCCTTGTGGAAGTTGATCAGCTCGGTGAGGTCGAAGTCGGTCAGCGCATCACCGGAGATGACGAGGAAGGCGTCGTCCTTCAGCGCTTCCTCGGCGTTCTTTACGCTTCCGGCGGTACCGAGTGGCTTCTCCTCATTGGCATACGTGAGCTCCATGCCGAGTTCCTCGCCGTCACCGAAGTAGTTCTTGACGAGTGACGCCAGGAACTGCACGGTGACCACGGTCTCGTTGAGCCCATGCTTTTTGAGCAACCTGAGCACATGCTCCATGATCGGGCGGTTCGCCACGGGCAGGAGCGGCTTGGGCATGCTAGAGGTCATGGGGCGCAGGCGTGTGCCTTCGCCTCCGGCCATCACGACGGCCTTCATGTCGGAAGCGTCCTCCTCGAAGAGACGACGGTCTAGCCGACTTCACCCGTCCAGATTGTCCCGCACTTTCGCGTCACGGGCCATCGAAGCGTCACGTCGTGGACGATCGCGGAGTTCCGTCGGCCAACGCGTCCGCGCGCACCAGACGGCGGACCTGGACCATATAGAGCACTCCTGCCCACCAATACAGGGTTGTACCCCAACCGGCGAACGCCCATCCGAAAATGGCGCCCAAGGACGCGATCCAGCCGCTCCCGTCGCTGAGCAGCAGCAACGGGAAGGCGTACATCAGGTTGAAGGTGGCCGCCTTGCCGAGAAAGTTCACCTGGGGCGGCGGATAGCCGTACCGGCGGAGGATGCCGACCATCACCAGGAGGACCAGCTCACGGAACAGCAGCAGGGCGGTCAGCCACAGCGGGAGGATCTCCCGCCAGGTGAGGCCGAGGAGCGTGGAGAGGACATAGAGCCGGTCGGCGGCCGGGTCGAGGAGCCGGCCGAGGCTGCTGACCTGGTTCCAGCGCCGGGCGAGCTTGCCGTCCAGATAGTCACTGACTCCGCTCAGCGCCAGGACCAGGAGAGCCCAGCCATCGCTCTTGGGTCCTCCGAACTCCGGCCTGAGGATCAGCCACAGGAACAGAGGGACACCGGCGAGCCGAGCCATGCTGAGGATGTTGGGGATGGTGAGGACCCGGTCCGTCTGGACGCGGGTCTCCTGGACCTCCACCCGGAAGCCTCCTGTACGAAAAGTGCGGACAACGCATCCTGACCCTACCGCAACGCAAAAAAGCTCCGGCTCTCGGGCTGTATGCCCAAGAGCCGGAGCTGTAAAAGGAGTTCGGCGGTGTCCTACTCTCCCACAGGGTCCCCCCTGCAGTACCATCGGCGCTGTGAGGCTTAGCTTCCGGGTTCGGAATGTAACCGGGCGTT
>NZ_JBHXLV010000351.1:0-3460 GCF_042721685.1 Streptomyces sp. NPDC058459
CCCTCCGCCTGCTCACCGGCTGGAACTCGACAGGTTCTCCTTGACCTTGGCGATGGCGAAGCCCCAGCCCTGCTGGACGGTGGCCTTGCCGGGTACGGCGATCTCGTCGGGGTTGGTGAGCACGTCCAGCAGGACGGGTCCCGGCTCGGCGAACGCGCGCTTCACCGCGTCCGTCAGCTCCTCGGGCCGGGTGACCCGGATGCCGGTGATCCCGAGGGCCTGGGCGACGGCAGCGAAGTCCGGGTTGTCGAGGACCGTGCCGAACTCGGGCAGGCCGGCCTGTTCCTGCTCCAGCTTGACCATGCCGAGGCGCTGGTTGTCGAAGACGACGAGCTTCACCGGCAGCCGCTCGGTGCGGATGGTCATCAGATCGCCCAGCAGCATGGAGAGGCCGCCGTCGCCGCAGAACGCGACGACCTGCCGGTCCCGGTCGAGCAGCTGGGCGCCGATCGCCTGCGGCATGGCGTTGGCCATCGAGCCGAGGTTGTAGGAGCCGAGCAGACGGCGGGCGCCGCGCATCTCCACGAACCGGGAGAGCCACACCGTGGCCATGCCGGTGTCGGAGGTGAAGACGGCGTCCTCGTCCGCGACGGCGTCCACGGCCGCGGCCAGCGCCTCGGGCCGGACGAGGTGCGAGCGGTTGTCGAACTTGGAGCGGACCTTGCCGAGCAGCCCCCGGTCGTGGCCGGGCGAGGCGAGGTCCCGCTGCCCCTCCTGCCACTTGGCGAACCTCTCGCGCGCCGAGTCGAGATGATCCCGGTCCGTCCGCGCCTGGACGCGGTCCAGCAGGCCGCGCACGGTCGGCCCGACATCCGCCGCGAGGCCGATGTCCACCGGCACCCGGCGCCCGATGTGCTCGGCGACCCGGTCGACCTGGATCACCTTCTTCCCCTCCGGATACCAGTCGCGGTACGGGAAGTCGGTGCCGAGCAGCACCAGGGTGTCGGCATGGTCCATGGCGTGGGCGGCGGCCGGATTGCCGATGAGGCCGGTCTGGCCGACCTGGTAGGGGTTGCCGCCCTCGAAGCCCTCCTTCGCCTTGAGGGTGATCACCATCGGCGCCGCCAGCCGCTCGGCCAGGGCGAGGACCTCCTCGCGGCAGCCGCGCGCGCCCCGGCCGACGAGCAGGGTGACCTTGCCGCCCTCGTCGATCACGGAGGCTGCCTCGTCGAGTGCGGGGTCGTCGGGCCGGTTGGCCGAGCCGGTCAGCGACAGCCGCACGGGCCGGTCGTCGGGCAGCTCCAGGTCGCCGACGTCGCCGGGCACGGTGAGCACGGCGACCCCGCGCCGGCCGACGGCGGTGCGTACGGCGACCTCCAGCAGCGCGGGAAGCTGCGCGGGCGAGGTGACGGTGGCGCGGAAGACGGCGACGTCCTTGAAGAGCAGGTCGTTGTCGACCTCCTGGAAGTAGTCGGTGCCGATCTCGGACTGCGGGACCTGCCCCGCGATGGCCAGGACCGGCGTACCGCTCTTCGCGGCGTCGTAGAGGCCGTTCAGCAGGTGGACCGCGCCGGGACCGACCGTGCCCATGCAGACCCCGATCGTGTCGGTGAGCTGGGACTGGGCGCCGGCCGCGAAGGCTGCCGCCTCCTCGTGGCGGCAGCCCACCCAGGACACGGCCTCTGAGGTGCGGATGGCGTCGGTGAACGGGTTGAGCGCGTCGCCGACGACACCGAACACCTGGCGTACGCCGAGTTCCTCCAGCGTGTCGACGAACAGACGGGCGACGGTGCGGGCCATGGGGTGCGTCCTCTCCACGGGCCCTCGCGGCCCGCTGCTGTCGTACGGCGGACGGTGTGCCGCCGTACCGGTACGGGTGCCTTCGGTTCAGCCGGCGAAACGGTCCGGGTCGGCGGCTTTCCAGTCGGCGGCCCATGCGGCGGGTGGCCGCTCGATCAGCTCGCCAGGGGCAAGCCAGTCGTAGAGCACCGCGTAGGAGCGGAAGTCGCCGGTCGGGGTGGAGCGGCGGCGCAGCATCTCCGGGCGCAGCTCCTTCGGGTCGGTGACGCCCATCGCGGCCATAATCTGCTGGGCGCTGCGGACGGTCGCCTCCTGGTAGCGGCGGACCCGCTCGGACTTGTCCGGGACGTCGAGGGCGCGGGCACGGCGCGGGTCCTGGGTGGTGATGCCGGTGGGACAGCGGTTGGTGTGGCAGCGCTGGGCCTGGATGCAGCCGACGGCGAACATCATGCTGCGGGCCGCGTTGGTGTAGTCGGCGCCCATGAGCAGCCGCTTGACCAGGTCCGCGCCGGTGGCGACCTTGCCGCTCGCGCCGACCCGGATGCGGTCGCGCAGTCCGGCGCCGGTCAGGGCGTTGTGGACGGTGATGAGTCCCTCGGTGAGGGGCATGCCGAGGTGGTCGGCGAACTCCAGCGGCGCGGCGCCGGTACCGCCCTCGGCGCCGTCGACCACGATGAAGTCGGGGGTGATCCCCTCGGCCAGCATGGCCTTGCAGACGGCGAGGAACTGGGTGCGCGAGCCCGGACAGAGCTTGAACCCGACCGGCTTGCCGCCCGCGAGGTCACGCATCCTGGCCAGGAACCCGACCAGCTCGCGCGGGGTGTGGAACTCCCGGTGGTACGGCGGTGAGATCACCGTCTGCCCCTGCGGGACCCCGCGCACCTCGGCTATCTCGGCGTTGACCTTGCCGCCGGGCAGGACACCGCCGATTCCGGGCTTGGCGCCCTGGGAGAGCTTGAGCGAGACGCACTTGACGGCAGGGTGGGCCGCCTTCTCGGCGAACTTCCCGGCGTCGAAGCCGCCGTCCTCGGTGCGGCAGCCGAAGTAACCCGTGCCGATCTCCCACACCAGGTCGCCGCCGGGGCGCAGGTGGTACTCGGAGAGCCCGCCCTCGCCGGTGTCGTGGGCGAAACCGCCGCGCGCGGCACCGGTGTTGAGGGCGAGGACCGCGTTGGCGGAGAGGGAGCCGAAGCTCATGGCGGAGACGTTGAGCAGCGCCATGTCGTATGGCCGGTCGCAGCCGGGGCCGCCGATCCTGACCCTGGGCGGGGTGTCGGGGGCGTCCACGGGGGCCATCGACGGCACCAGGAACTCGTAGCCCCGCTCGTACATGTCGCGTTCGCTGCCGAAGGGCTCCTCGGCGTCGACGCCCTTGGCCCGCTCGTAGACGATGTCGCGGGTGTCGCGGTCGTAGGGGCGGCCGTCGAAGTTGCGCTCGACGAAGTACTGCTGGAGTTCCGGGCGGACCGCTTCGAGGAGGTAGCGGGCGTGGCCGATGACGGGGTAGTTGCGCAGCACCGTATGGGAGCGCTGGAGCAGGTCGTAGACGCCCAGCAGGCCCACGGCCGCAAGGACGCCCGTGGCGAACCACCACCACGGGGAGAGGAGGACGGCGGCGGACGCCGCGGCGGCGGCACCGATCAGAAGGAGACCCACGGCCCCGAAACGCACCATGTCCTCCCCGGTAACCCCTTCTGCGGGTCTCACGCCGTCACTGGGT
>NZ_JBHXLV010000352.1:0-3438 GCF_042721685.1 Streptomyces sp. NPDC058459
CTCCTCGGACGCCTTGGCGGTGCCGGCCTCGTCGGTTTCGACGGCCTTCGCGGCCGTCTCGGCCTCGGCAGTCGTCCCGGCCGTCTCGGCCTCGGTCACCGGAGGCTTCTCCGCCTCGGGCTGCTCGGTGGCGGCGGTCTCCGCGACCTCGGCGGCGACGGCGGCCGACGTCTCCGCCGACTCCTCCAGCACCGCGTCCGGCACCAGCTCGGAGGCTTCCTTCGCCGCCGTCAGCAGGACGGTGTCCTGCGGGGCCTGGTCGGCGAAGTTCTCCGGGTGGTGGCAGGCCACCTTCTGGCCCGGCCGCAGCTCCAGCAGCAGGGGCTCGGTGGTCTTGCAGATCTCCGTCGCCTTCCAGCACCGGGTGTGGAACCGGCAGCCGGACGGCGGCGAGATCGGCGAGGGCACGTCGCCCCGGAGCAGGATGCGATCGCTCTTGGCGCCCCGGCGCCTGGGGTCCGGGATCGGCACCGCCGACATCAGCGCCTTGGTGTACGGGTGCATCGGCGCCGAGTACAGCGAGTTGCGGTCCGCGATCTCGACCATCTTGCCGAGGTACATCACCGCGATCCGGTCCGAGACGTGCCGGACGACCGAGAGGTCGTGCGCGATGATCACGTAGGTGAGGCCCAGTTCCTCCTGGAGATCGTCCATGAGGTTGACGACCTGGGCCTGGATCGACACGTCCAGCGCGGAGACCGGCTCGTCGGCGACGACCAGCTTCGGCTTCAGCGCGAGCGCGCGGGCGATGCCGATGCGCTGGCGCTGGCCGCCGGAGAACTCGTGCGGGTAGCGGTTGTAGTGCTCGGGGTTGAGCCCCACGACCGACAGCAGCCGCTGGACCTCCTTCTTGACGCCGCCCTCGGGCTCGACACCCTGGAGCCGGAAGGGCGCCCCGATGATGGTGCCGATGGTGTGCCGGGGGTTCAGCGAGGAGTACGGGTCCTGGAAGACCATCTGCACATCGCGGCGCATCGGGCGCATGCCCGAGACCCCGAGGTGCGTGATGTCCCTGCCCTCGAACTCGATGGTGCCCGCGGTCGGCTCGTCGAGGCGGGTGATCAGCCGGCCCATCGTGGACTTGCCGCAGCCCGACTCGCCCACGACGCCCAGCGTTTCACCGGCGCGCACCTCGAAGTCGATGCCGTCGACCGCGTGCACCGCGCCGACCTGCCGCTGCAACAGCCCCTTCTTGATGGGGAAGTGCTTCTTCAGGCCGCTGACCTTCAGCAGGATCTCGCCGTCCGCGCTGTCGGCGCGTCCGGCCTGCGCGGGGATCGTCACTGCCTTCTCGTCGCTCACAGCTTCGGCGCAATCTCTTCGGTCCAGATCCGCTCCCGCTGCTCCGTGTCCATGTGGCAGGCGGCCCAGTGCGTGCTGCCGACCTGGGTCAGCTCGGGGCGGACCGTGCGGGTCACGTTGTCCTTGGGGAGGTCGGCGTACGGGCAGCGCGGGTTGAAGGCGCAGCCGGACGGGATGTTGATCAGGGAGGGCGGGGAGCCCTTCACCGGGATCAGGCGGTCCTGCTGTTCGCGGTCGAGCCGCGGCATCGAACCGAGCAGACCCCAGGTGTAGGGGTGCCGGGGCTCGTAGAACACCTTCTCCGCCGGGCCCCGCTCGACACAGCGGCCGCCGTACATCACCAGGATGTCGTCGGCGAGTTCGGCGACGACACCCAGGTCGTGGGTGATGACGATGACCGCGGAGCCGAACTCCTTCTGCAGATCGCGGATCAGGTCGAGGATCTGCGCCTGGACGGTCACGTCCAGGGCGGTCGTCGGCTCGTCGGCGATGAGCAGCTCGGGGTTGTTGACCAGCGACATGGCGATCATGGCGCGCTGGCGCATACCGCCGGAGAACTCGTGCGGGTAGTTGTCCACCCGCTTGTCCGGCTGGGGGATGCCCACCCGGTCGAGCATCTCGATCGCCCGCCTGCGCGCCGTCTTCTTGTCCACGTTGTGGTGGATGCGGTACGCCTCCACGATCTGCTGGCCGATCGTGTAGTACGGGTGCAGCGCGGACAGCGGGTCCTGGAAGATCATCGCCATCTCGCGGCCGCGCATCCGGCGCACCTGGTCGGGATCGGCGGACAGCAGCTCGGTGCCGTTCAGCCAGATCTCGCCGGAGATGCGCGCCTTCTGCTTGCCGTACTGACCGGCGGTGTGCAGGCCCATGATGCCGAGCGAGGTGACCGACTTGCCGGAACCGGACTCGCCCACGATGCCGAGGGTCTTGCCCTTCTCCAGCGTGAAGGTCAGTCCGTCGACGGACTTGACGAGGCCGTCGTCGGTCGGGAAGTGCACCTTGAGGTCGCGTACGTCCAGGAACGCCTGGCCGGCGGTCTTGGTGTCGGTGGGCTCGCCCACCGCGGCTCCGGTCTTGCTGAGTTCGGTCATGAGAGCCTCACGCGCGGGTCGATCACGGCGTACAGGATGTCCACCAGGAGGTTGGCCACCAGCACCGCCACCGAGGTGATCAGGGTGACGCCGAGGATGACCGGCAGGTCCTGATTCTTGATGGCGTTGAGGACGGCCTGGCCGAGGCCGGGCAGGCTGAACGTCGTCTCGGTCAGGATCGCGCCGCCGATGAGGGCGCCGAGGTCCATGCCGAGCATGGTCAGGATGGGGGTCATCGTGGAGCGCATGGCGTGCTTGCCGATGACCGTCTGCTCCTTGAGGCCCTTGGCGCGGGCGGTACGGATGTAGTCCTCGCCGAGGATCTCCAGCATGGTGGCGCGGGTGATCCGGGCGTACATCGCCGCGTACAGGAAGGCCAGGGTGACCCAGGGCAGGATCATGCCGCCGAACCAGCCGCTGAGGCTGTCTCCCAGAGGCACGTACTGCGCGTCGATGAGACCGAACCCGTAGGAGAAGATCGCCAGCGACAGCAGACCGGTGAAGTAGATGGGGAGCGAGACGCCGCCCAGGGCCACCACCATGGCGGTGCGGTCCCAGAGGGTGCCCCGCTTGAGGGCGGAGAGGACACCCGCCGCGACACCGAAGACCAGCCACAGGACCGCCGCGCCGAGCGCGAGGGAGAGCGTGACCGGGAAACGGTCCGTCAGCACCGGCCAGATGGCCTGTTCGCTGCGGAAGGAGTAACCGAAGCACGGCGCGGCGCACTGGGTGACATCGCCGCCGGCCGCGTAGGTGCGGCCCACGAAGATGCCCTTGAAGAACTCCCACACTTGCTGGACGATCGGGTCGCCCAGACCGAGCTTCTCCCGGATCGCCTCGACTGCCGCGGGGTCGGCCTGCTTGCCCACGAAACTCGTGGCGACGTCGACCCCCGCCCACTTGGGGACGAGGAAGAAGATGCCGAAGACCACCATGACGATGACCACGAGCATCACTGCGGCGGCGAAGAGCCGCCTGATGAGGTAAGCGAGCACAGCTAACGGCCCGCTGCGGACCGTGAACCGCCGGAGTTCTTCCGGCG
>NZ_JBHXLV010000353.1:0-3332 GCF_042721685.1 Streptomyces sp. NPDC058459
GCCTGCCTCGCCGCGCCGGCCGTCAGGCCCCCGGGCGGCTGACCGGGGCGGGCTCGACTCCTACGCCCCGGCTTCTGCTGTTGATGATGAGCGCCTTCTGCGCGCAGCTCCATCCCACCCGAGATTGGCAGGACGATCGCATGACCGACACTCCGACAAAAGCACCGAAAGACGGCAGCCCAGAGATCCCCGCCCAGACAAGCCGCGCGCTGTGGCGTGAGCGGCTCGGCCGAGTCGGCGTGTGGAGTATGGAGCTGCGTACCGCGCCGGCGGAGACCATCGAGCGCGCCGCCCGCAGCTTGGACGATGCAGGGTTCGGCGCGCTGTGGATCCCAGGGCTGGACGGTGGCCAGGTGTTCTCCGACGCGCAACGCCTGCTCGCGGCGACCCGGCGGACGTCCGTCGTCATCGGCGTGCAGAGCATCTGGAAGCAAGAAGCGGCCGAGCTGGCCGAACGTGCCGCTGCGGTCGAGTCCAGCTTCCCCGGACGGCTGCTCACCGGGCTCGGTGTGGGCGCCGCCGAAGCGGCCCACGCGGTCGGCAAACCGTTCAGCACGGCCGTCAGGGAGATGACCAACTACCTGGATCGCCTGGACTCCGCGCCGGCGCCCCTTCCCGGGCACCGCCGACTGCTGGGCTCACTCGGGCCCAGGATGGCCACGCTCGCCGGAACCCGAACCGCAGGACTGCACCCGTTCCTGGTGCCGGCCGAGGCCACTGTCGGCTACCGCGAGAATCTCGGCAACGACGCCCTGCTCGCCCCGCACCTGGCCGTCGTCCTGAACCCCGACCCGCACCGCGCCCGAGAGATCGCCCGCGGTGGCATCGGTTTCTTCCTCGGTCTGCACACCTACCAGGGGAACCTGCGCCGGCTCGGATTCTCCGATGCCGATTTCGTTCCCGGTGGTAGCGACCGCCTCATCGACGCCTTGGTGGCCTGGGGCGACATTGACGCTGTTCGCCCTCGGATCCAGGAACACCTGGAAGCCGGCGCCGACCACGTCGCGCTGCATGTGATCACCCCCGGGCAGCAGGTGCCCACACAGGAATGGGCACAACTCGCCGCGGAGTTGTTCCAGAGTGGCGGCCTGGCGGCGAAGCGGTGAGGTCAGGGAGACCGCGCTGATCGGGGCGGTGCCCAGGGCGGTGAACTTGTCGATCAGCAGGTGCGGGTTGGCGGTGTCCGGCCCGTGGCGACGCCGGTAGTCCAGCCACTCGCGGGCGACGTGGAGTGTCAGTTCATCCAGGCGCCGGACACGGCCGCCGATGAGGGTGTGCCGCCGGGGGCTGCCGTGGAGGGCGTCGAGCTGGCTGAGGACGTCGTCGCGGGTCACCTCGCACGGGTGGTCGTAGCGGGCGGACCACTCCAGCAGGATGGGACGGATTCGGTTGACGTAGTTCCAGACCGTGTTCTCGTCCCGGGGCCGGGAGGGAGGGCCGCGTCATGCAGGAGACGGGCCCACTGCTCGACATCGCGGCGGATTCCAGGGGCGGTGCCGTCGAGTTTACGGTCCAGCCGCTGTTCGAATGACGGCGTCCGGTCGTCTTGGAAAACGCTGAGGTGGTCGAGTACTTCCGTTGTGCGTTCGACGCCGAGCCCGCCTGCTCGCAGAGCCGGGAAAATCTCGGAGTGGCGTACGACTTCGCCGCCAGTGTGGCCGGACAGCACGATGACCAGGGCTCGGTCGACGTCCAGGCGGACGCGCCGGGGCCAGCCGTGGGCTTCGCCGGGACGATGCCCGGTATGCCGGGCCCAGGCCAGCCATGGGTTGTCGGGCCGGGCGTGTTCCCGGCGGTCGCACCGGGTGAAGTCTCGGCGGGCCTCGAACAGCGGCGGCTGGGGCCAGCCGGAGACCGGCCGGTGGGCGGGGGCCAACTCGGGGTGACCGGGGCGGCCCCGGCGGCGCCCCTGCTTGCCTCTGAGAGGGCCGGGCTGCCGCGGGCGGTGAAGGTTGGTGAAGAACAGCTGATGGTGGCGCACTCTCTCCAAGTAGGGTGCCAGCAGCGTGACTTGGTCCTTGGCGTCCTGGCTCGCCTGATGCCAGCACAGGCGGCAATACCCCTTCTTCAACCGCACTGTTCGGTGGCCTCCGACGCACTCGGCGGGTTCGTCGTCGCGGCGGAAACTCTGGCAGGCGCCGCAGGTGCAGCCGGGCAGCACGCCCCAGCCGAAGCAGGTAGGGCAGCTGCCCGGCGGTTTGCACTTGCCCGCCGGCAGAACGTAGGCCATCACGTGGGCGGTAGAGATCGGCCGTCCCGGCGCCGGGGTACCACCACTGGGGCCGCATCGGCCGCGGCAGCGGCCTGCTGGCCGGTCGCCTCGCCGTGGCGCTGGACTTTCTCCGGCTCGGGGATCAGCAGGTCGCCGATCTCGCAGCCAAGGACCACACAGATGACATCCAGGTAGTCGAGCTTGAGGGAGACCGGCCGGCCGGACCACAGCCCGGACATCTTCCCCGCCGAGATCACCAACCCGTGCTCGGCCAGGCTTCGTTGGAGCTCGGACGCCTTCCAGATACCTTGCTGGCGGCCGTCGGTCGCAGGTTCCACCTCATCGGATCAGCCCTTCCAGCCGCTTTGCGGCCCGCTCGGTCCCGGCGGCCCAGGTGTCCTCGGCCCGGGTCTGCTGGACGTGTACGTATCGCATCGTCGTGGTGATCCAGAAATGTCCTAAGACCTCCTGAATTGCGAGCAAGTCCATCCCGTTCTCGTAGAGTTGGGACGCGCAGAAATGCCGCATGACATGCGGGGTGAGCTTCTCGCCCCATCCCGGTAGATGCGCTTTGGCCGCGTCCTTGCGACCCCTGCGCAGGGCGTCGTCACCCGACTGCTGCCGGCTCCCGCCGGGCCCTCCGACAAGGTGGTTCCGTGACCGAGCCGCCTGGGGGGTCAACTCCCACGGCACCGACGGGATCACGAACTCCGGCGCGGCTGGTCACAGTTCTCCGACCGTATGGAAAGCGGGTACGCTCCACTCCGCCTCCACCTGGGCGGCACGTTCGGCCAGGCGCGTCACCACGCCGGCTAGCGCCAGCCGTTCACGCAGCGCCCTTGCCGGCCGGACGAAGAACTCGGCCCGCCAGCCACCGCCCACGATGCCGAACCCTATGGGTGCTGCGCTCACCTGTCCGCTCCTTCCCGCGTCCGGGGAGTGAGTCTGACCCGGCGATCTGCGGCGCGTGTGGCACACACCGCCGCGACGGCGTACCTGCCGGGGGCCACCGGCACGGCGGATGCCCGGGTTGGCGGCTGCCGCCCTGCCGGTGCCGGAGCGGGTGTCGCCGGGGCGCGGTCCGCAGAGGCTGCGACCGCTCCCCCTTGCGGTTCTCCGC
>NZ_JBHXLV010000354.1:0-3312 GCF_042721685.1 Streptomyces sp. NPDC058459
CGGCTGAAGGAGCGGGTCGCCCCGCAGCTGCCGGGTGCCACCTGGTACGAGGTCGGCGGCGGCACCCTGGACGACGCCGTCCGGCTCGCCGACGAGATGAAGTCCGGCCGCTACGACGCCGTGGTCGGCCTCGGCGGCGGCAAGGTCATCGACTGCGCCAAGTACGCGGCGGCCCGCATCGGCCTGCCGCTGGTCGCCGTCGCCACCAACCTCTCCCACGACGGCATCTGCTCGCCGGTGTCCATCCTGGACAACGACGCGGGCCGGGGCTCCTACGGCGTGCCCACGCCCATCGCGCTGCTCATCGACACCGACATCATCCGCGAGACCCCGTTGCGCTTCGTGCGCTCGGGCATCGGGGACGCGGTGTCGAACATCTCGGCCGTCGCGGACTGGGAGCTGGCCAACCGGGTCAACGGCGAGAGGATCGACGGTCTCGCCGCCGCCATGGCCCGCCAGGCGGGCGAGGCGGTGCTCCGGCACCCCGGGGGCTGCGGGGACGACGCGTTCCTCGCGGTGCTCGCCGAGGGCCTGGTGCTGTCCGGCATCGCGATGTCGATCGCCGGCCACACCCGGCCGTCCTCCGGCGCCTGTCATGAGATCAGCCACGCGCTCGACCTGCTCTACCCCCAGCGGGCCGCCAGCCACGGTGAGCAGGTGGGCCTCGGCGCCGCCTTCGCCATGCATCTGCGCGGCGACCACGAGGGGTCGTTCCTCATGGCCGCCTCGCTGCGCCGGCACGGGCTGCCGGTGCTGGCGGAGGAGATCGGGTTCGACGTGGACGAGTTCGTCCGGGTCGTGGAGTTCGCGCCGGAGACCCGTCCCGGCCGGTACACGATCCTGGAGCACCTGGACCTCGCCCCGGCCCGGATCCGGCAGGCGTACGCCGACTACACAACGTCGCTGGAGCGCTGAGTCCCCGCTGACCAGGGCCCGGTTTGACCCGTACGGGACGCGCCCGTAGTCTTGACCGTCGGCGTGTCATTTGAGCATGCCACATCCCCGTAAACCTTCTCCTCCTGGTCGCCCTGGGCGGTCGGGAGAGGTCGTTCATGGCGTGCTGCCGGTTCGGCTGGCCTTCGGGGGTGCCGTCCTTCGAGCGAAAGTGAGATCCGCGTGTACGCCATCGTGCGCAGCGGCGGTCGCCAGCACAAGGTTGCTGTCGGCGAGATCGTTGAGGTTGACAAGATTTCCACGGCCAATGTCGGCGACACGGTCGAGCTCTCGACCCTGCTCGTCGTCGACGGCGACTCCGTGACCAGCGACCCGTGGGTGCTGGCCGGCATCAAGGTCCAGGCCGAGGTCGTGGACCACCACAAGGGCCAGAAGATCGACATTCTGCGCTACAAGAACAAGACCGGCTACCGCCGTCGTCAGGGCCACCGCCAGCAGTACACGGCGATCAAGGTCACTGAGATCCCCGCGGCTGCGAAGTAAGGGACTGAGAAGACATGGCACACAAGAAGGGCGCATCGTCCACCCGGAACGGTCGCGACTCCAATGCCCAGCGGCTCGGCGTGAAGCGCTTCGGCGGTCAGCTCGTCAACGCCGGTGAGATCCTGGTCCGCCAGCGCGGCACCCACTTCCACCCCGGCTCCGGCGTCGGCCGTGGCGGCGACGACACGCTGTTCGCGCTCCAGCCCGGTGCGGTGGAGTTCGGCACCAACCGCGGCCGCAAGGTCGTGAACATCGTTCCGGTCGCCTGAATCCTCTGATTCACGGCCGCGAGCGGTAAGAGCCGCGCGAGGCGGACCTCACTTCCCGGGCGGGAAGGCGGGTCCGCCTTTCGCGTGTTGACATACGTATCACCCGTACTTTTCTGGAGGCACCGAACCATGACCACCTTCGTGGACCGCGTCGAACTGCATGTCGCCGCGGGTAACGGAGGCCACGGCTGTGCCTCCGTCCACCGTGAGAAGTTCAAGCCGCTGGGCGGTCCGGACGGTGGCAACGGCGGTCGGGGCGGCGATGTCACCCTCACCGTCGACCAGTCCGTGACCACGCTGCTCGACTACCACCACTCCCCGCACCGCAAGGCCACCAACGGCAAGCCCGGCGAGGGCGGCCACCGCTCCGGCAAGGAGGGCCAGGACCTGGTCCTGCCCGTCCCGGACGGCACGGTCGTGCTCGACAGGGAGGGCAACGTACTGGCCGACCTGATCGGCCACGGCACCTCCTTCGTCGCCGCGCAGGGTGGCCGGGGCGGCCTCGGTAACGCGGCCCTCGCCAGCGCCCGCCGCAAGGCGCCCGGTTTCGCGCTGCTCGGTGAGCCCGGGGACCTCCACGACGTGGTCCTGGAGCTGAAGACCGTCGCCGACGTGGCCCTGGTCGGCTACCCGAGCGCGGGCAAGTCCTCGCTGATCTCGGTGCTCAGCGCCGCCAAGCCGAAGATCGCGGACTACCCCTTCACCACCCTGGTGCCCAACCTCGGTGTGGTGACCGCCGGTTCGACCGTCTACACCATCGCCGACGTGCCCGGTCTGATCCCTGGCGCCAGCCAGGGCAAGGGCCTCGGCCTTGAGTTCCTGCGCCACGTCGAGCGGTGCTCCGTGCTGGTGCACGTGCTGGACACCGCCACGCTGGAGTCCGAGCGCGACCCGCTCTCCGACCTCGACATCATCGAGGAGGAACTGCGGCAGTACGGCGGTCTCGACGACCGGCCCCGCATCGTCGTCCTCAACAAGATCGACGTGCCCGACGGCAAGGATCTCGCCGAGATGGTCCGCCCCGACCTGGAGGCGCGCGGTTACCAGGTCCACGAGGTGTCGGCGGTGGCCCACACGGGGCTGCGGGAGCTGACGTTCGCGCTCGGTGAGCTGGTCGGCCAGGCGCGTGCCGCCAAGCCCGTGGAAGAGGCGACGCGGATCGTGATCCGGCCGAAGGCCGTGGACGACGCGGGCTTCTCCGTCACCCGCGAGGAGATCGACGGCGAGCCGCTGTTCCGGGTGCGCGGCGAGAAGCCGGAGGGCTGGGTGCGGCAGACCGACTTCAACAACGACGAGGCCGTCGGCTACCTCGCCGACCGGCTCAACCGCCTCGGTGTCGAGGACCGGCTGCTGAAGGCGGGCGCCCGCACGGGCGACGGCGTCGCCATCGGCCCCGAGGAGAACGCGGTCGTCTTCGACTGGGAGCCCACCGTCACCGCCGGCGCCGAGATGCTCGGCCGCCGCGGCGAGGACCACCGGCTGGACGAGGAGCGCCCGGCGGCCCAGCGCCGCAGGGACCGCCAGGCCGAACGCGACGAGTCCCAGCGCGAGTTCGACGACTTCGAGCCGTTCTAGGACGCGGAAGTCAGCCACTCGGGCCGGGACG
>NZ_JBHXLV010000355.1:0-3309 GCF_042721685.1 Streptomyces sp. NPDC058459
GCCTTGAAGGCGGCGGCGAGCTTGACGACGCGCTCGGCCTGTACGCGGGCGGCGTCACGGGTGGTGTCGTTGACCGGGTTGTTGCCCTGGGCGTCGACGTGGGAGGTGCCGTAGGGGTTGCCGTCGGCGAACTTCGCGGCGTCGGTGTAGCCGGGGGTGACGAGGATGCCGCCGAAGTGGTGGACGGAGTTGTAGAGGGCGAGCAGGGTCGACTCCTGGCCGCCGTGGTTGGTGGCACTGGAGGTGAAGCCGCTGTAGACCTTGTCGGCCAGCTGGCCCTGGGCCCACAGGCCACCGAGGGTGTCGATGAACTGCTTGAGCTGGGCGGCGATGTTGCCGAAGCGGGTGGGGGAGCCGAAGATCACGGCGTCGGCCCAGGCCACGTCGTCCGGGGTGGCGACGGCGACATCGGCGGTGGCGGCGGCGTTGGCGGCCCAGGCGGGGTTGGAGTCGATGGCGCTCTGCGGAGCCAGCTCGCCGGCCTTGAGCAGGCGGACCTCCGCGCCGGCCTTCTGGGCGGCCTCGGCGATCGCCGTGGCAAGGGCGGCGATGGTGCCGGTGGACGAGTAGTAGATGACGGCCAGCTTGACGGGGGTGCTCACTGTCGGGGATTCCATTCGTTCGGCGCTGCGGGGGGCAGCACGGGAAGGTGAGGACGTGGAGGGGTTCGCCTCGACGGGTGACTCACCGTGCGTTTCGTTGAACAGTAAACCATCAGGGGCGAAGCGGCTAGCCAGGACGAGCGGCTTAGTATAATTTTCAACTAAAGCGGGTCGCTGACGCCGCTACCGACCCCTGGAGTACCAGCCATGACCTCACTCGATGTCCGCCGTGCCGGTGAACGCTTCCACACCCGGGCCGGCTGGCTCGACTCGCGGCACTGCTTCTCGTTCTCCCGCCACTGGAACCCGAAGAACACCCACTTCGGTCTGCTGCTCGTCTCCAACGACGATGTCGTCGCGCCGGGGACCGGCTTCGACACCCACCCTCACCGCGACATGGAGATCATCACCTGGGTGCTGGACGGCGGCCTGGTCCACCAGGACTCCGAAGGCCACAACGGGGTGATCTACCCCGGCCTGGCCCAGCGGATGAGCGCCGGCACCGGCATCCTGCACAGCGAGAAGAACGACTCCTGGAACCTGACCGGTGAGCCCGTGCACAACAAGCCCGTGCACTTCATCCAGATGTGGACCCTGCCCGACGAAGCCGGCATCAAGCCCGGCTACGAGCAGGTCGACATCAACGACGAACTGGCACGCGGCGGCTGGACGACCCTGGCCTCCGGCATGCCCCGCCATGCCCAGGAGCGCGCCATCGGCATCCGCCAGCGGGACGCCGCGCTCCACGTCGCCCGCATGCAGCCCGGCGACATCCTCTCGATCGTCACGGCCCCCTTCACCCACCTCTACGTCGCCCGTGGCGCCGCGGAGCTGGAGGGTGCCGGCCGGCTGAGCAGCGGCGACGCCGTCCGGATCACCGGCGCCGAAGGCCAGCGCGTCACCGCCGGCCCCGAGGGCGCCGAGATCCTCATGTGGGAGATGCACGCCGCAGCCGCCGTCGGCTGACCCCTCGCCGACCTGGGGAACGGCGGCATCTGCGTGGACGCCGTCGAGGAGGCACTGGTGCACATCGCGCGCGAGAGGGAGAAGGCTGAGGACGCCCGCGTGGTCTCCTCCCGCCGGTCCGCCGACTGGCTCGACGTGCGGAGCCCCGGCATCCTCGCCGCGCTCCGCTCGACCGACGCGGGCGAGCGCCCCGCCGGCGGCTGGAGCACCTTCCTCAGGGACAAGGCCCGCGCCACCCCCGCCCCCTCGGCCTCCCCGAGCGCCGCCTGACCGGTCCACCGTCGTCAGTGCCGGTACGCGGCTGTCGCGACATCGACGAAGGACCGGATCAACGGGTTGGCGTCACCCTCGTTCCACGCCACCACCACCCGGCTCGGCGGGATGTCGACCAGGGGCACCAGGGCCAGCTCCACGGGCAGGTCGTGTCCGAGCGGGGCCAGGCCGACCGTGCCGTTCCACAGCACGGCCTGCAGGCATTCCTGGACGGCCCGCACCACCGGACCCTCGCGTGGCCTGCCACCGTTCCAGTACGACTGCCAGGCGGGATCGGTGTCCTGCGGGAACCGGAACCAGCGGCGGTCGCTCAGGTCGGCCAGCCGCAGCCCGTCACGGCGGGCCAGCGGATCGTCGGCGCGCAGGACCACGCCGACCGGATCGTCCCGCAGCGCGCGCACCGTCAGTGCGGTCTCGTCGAAGGGCGCGCGGGTCAGCGCGACATCGACCAGCCCGGTGCGCAGCCCGCAGGTCGGGTCGGTCAGGTCGGTGTCGCGGACGCG
The DNA here is from genome assembly GCF_042721685.1 of Streptomyces sp. NPDC058459. Classification (NCBI taxonomy): domain Bacteria; kingdom Bacillati; phylum Actinomycetota; class Actinomycetes; order Kitasatosporales; family Streptomycetaceae; genus Streptomyces; species Streptomyces sp. NPDC058459. The sequence goes on from NZ_JBHXLV010000355.1 coordinate 2,345, forward strand.
GATGTCGATGCCGGGGTGACGTCGGCGATACGCGGCGGCCAGCCTCGCCACTCCCGGATCAGTGCCGTCGCCCAGGATGCCGACGGTGATGGTCGCCGTGCCGGCCGCCGCGCCCACCCGTACCCGGACGCGGTCGGCATGGTCGAGCAGGGCCCGCGCCTCGTCGAGGAGCACCGCACCCACCGGAGTGAGGGTGACGCCGGCGGGCGAGCGGGCGAGGAGAGGGGCCCCGACCTCGGCCTCCAGCCGCTTGATCGCGCGGCTCAGCGGCGGCTGACTCATATGCAGCCGGACGGCGGCCCGCCCGAAGTGCAGTTCCTCAGCGACCGCCACGAAGTAACGCAAGGTCCGTAGCTCCACACTGCGACGATACCCAAGAGGTATCGGTGCGGCGGGACAGGTCTTGGACAGCGTCCGGCAGGGGCGGTGAACTCGTGGACATGACCGAGAACGCGAAGACCGGCGAGCCGCGGATCTTCGCCGACCTCGACGCGACCGACGCGACTGACGGGCCTCCTGAAACAGGTGGCCCATGAATGGGAACCATGACCATCGCATACTGGACCCTCGCCGGACTGCTGGCCCTCTTCTACGTCTACGCGGGCACGCTCAAGGCGGTCCGCAGTCCTGATCAACTCCGACCGATGATGGCCTGGGTCGACCGGACCCCCCTGCCCGCGCTGAGGGCGCTGGGGGTGGTCGAGATACTCGGCGCCGTCGGCCTGATCCTGCCGCCGCTGACCGGCATCGCTCCTGCCCTGGCGGTGGTCGCGGCCATCGGGTTCGTCATCCTGCAGACCGGGGCGGTCGCCGTCCACCTGACCGGTGGGGACCGCCGGATCGGACTCAACATCGGGCTGATCGTCGTCGCGGCCCTGGTCATCTGGCCGGCCACCCGGCTGTGACCGCACAGGGTTCTCGGCCGGTGGAGCGACCGTGCCCCCGCCGGACCCGGTGGATGAACC
>NZ_JBHXLV010000356.1:0-3257 GCF_042721685.1 Streptomyces sp. NPDC058459
AGGGGCGCGCGGGGCCCTCTAGCACCAGGTCACACCGGCGCCGCTGACGAACAGGCATCGATTCCGCGATACCCGGACACGAAGGAGCGGCGTGCGGCCGAATCCAGCACCTCACCGGTGCGGATTCCGCTGCACGCCGCTCCTTCGGAAAGCGCCGCGGGTTCAGTCCTTCGCGACGTCCTTCAGCTTCTCCTTCGCCTGGCGGGCGTCACCGGTGGCCTGCTCGGCGCGGCCCTCGGCGGTCAGCTTCTCGTTGCCCACCCCGCGGCCCGCGACCTCCTTGACCTTGCCGCTCGCCTGCTCGGTCGTGGCCTTGGCCTTCTCGCTGGCGCTCATGCCGCTCACCTCTCACTGTGCCGCTGTTGCCTGACAAGGGGTCGCATGGCCGCATTTCCGGGTCGTAAACCCACACCCGCTATTGCTCTGTTGACCCATCTTCCTTTGACTGGTTCGGAGGGCAAGAAATGGATTAATGTTCCCCGAGATCGAGCTACTAAACTCTGTTTTGGTGTGCATAGGGCAGAGGGATGGGGACATGAGGGGGTCAGGAGGTAAGTAAATATGGTTCCCCTGATTCTGGTTCTTCTTCTGGCTCTGATTCTTTTCGGTGCGGGCTTCGCGCTCAAGGCACTGTGGTGGATCGCGGTGATCGTGCTCGTCGTATGGGTGCTCGGCTTCATCGTGCGGCCCGCCGGCAGTGGCGGCCGCAAGGGACGCTGGTACCGCTGGTAGGACGCCCGGACGATACGTCCGGGATGTGTGATCGATAGCGTGGAGTGGCCCGGCCGGGATAGGTCGGGCCACTTTGCCGTGCAGGGGCACCGGGAGGGGAAACGTCGCGGATCGCGGAGGCGTACGCGCGCATTGCCTGACTCAGGCAGGGTACGAGACATTTGTCGGCCTCGCGCGGTCCGCAGGGGAACCTGCACCTCCTACCCGCGGGGCCGACCCGGCCCGTCAGGTTCTCCCTGTGGGGACTGTCCGAGCCCTGCGCACGCCCTGGACTCGCAGGGCGAGCAGGACGATGCCGTCAGAGTGCACCTGTCCGGCGACGGTGTCGGCCGGCAGGTCCAGCAGTGGAAGCGGCAGCACAGATCGTCCAGGCGTGCTCGGTCAGGGACTCGACGCCGTGGTCGGGCCGGGGCAGGACGCGGGGCGGGGTGGCCTGCGTCGGTCAGGTCCGGCTGCCACTGGCCTGCGGGCGACGTGGCCTTCGTCTTCATCCTCGTACGGGCACTTGATGTCCGTTCGTTCATCTGCTGTCCGCCCGGCTCGGAAAGTTCGTGTCTAGCGTGTTTGAGGCTTGAACAACCGATCTGAGAGAGCTTCTATGTGCGACAACGGCGATCATTCGGCCCAGGACTCGAGCGGGCACAGCAGGCGAGGGTTCCTGCGGAACGCGGCGCTGACCGGGGCGGGCGCGGCGGCGATGGGAGCCGGTGCCTCCGTGCTCGGCGCGTCACCCGCGTTCGCCGCGAAAGCCGTGAAGGCAGGCGAAACCGGCCGGGCAGGCAAGACGGGTAAGTGGAATCCGGACCCGACCGCCCTTCAGTTCACCCTCGCGGTCATGCCGGACACTCAGTTCCTGTACTGGGGCAGCCAGGACAGCGTCAACCGGACGCCCCAGGAGGAGTCCTTCCGCTACATCATCAACAACAGCGGCAACCCCGACCTCAACATCGTGTTCATGGCCCACCTGGGCGACATGACGCAGGACGCCGACCCCTCGTCGTTCGCGCAGGTCGACGAGGCGTTCGCCCTGCTGGACGCGCACGGCGCCGCGTACAGCGTGGTCGCCGGCAACCACGATCTGAGCGGTGACGACACCCGTGGCGACACGCCGTACCTCCAGACCATGGGCCCGGGACGGTTCAAGCACTCGAAGACGTTCGCCGGGGCGGACGCGACCGGCTACAACACCGCTCACATCTTCCGCGCGGCCGGGCGCTCCTGGCTGCTGCTGGCCCTGGACTGGCGGACCACCGACCAGGGGTTCGCGTGGGCCGACAAGGTCATCAAGGCCCACCCCAAGATGCCGGTGATCATCACGACGCACGACATGGTGTGGTCCACCTACGATGACAACGTTTTCCCCTACGAGTCCGGTGACCCGGAGGACAACGCCGGCCTCTCCGGCCACGGCCAGACGGTCTGGGACAAGCTGGTCGAGAACAACGACCAGGTCTTCCTGACCGTGAACGGCCACTACTGGCCGCCCGGCCGCACCACCAAGAAGAATGCCGCCGGCAACGATGTGCATCTGCACATCGCCAACTACCAGAACCGCTACTTCGGCGGTGGCGGCATGATCCGGCTCTACCACTTCGACCTGGTCCGGAACACGATCGACGTCGAGACGATCAACCCGTGGATTCTCGCCCAGGCCCCCGAGTCCCGTAACAAGCTGGCGGCCGAACTCGCCCGGGTCAGCGGACCGGTGGACAACTTCTCGGTGCCGATCGACTTCGAGGAGCGCTTCTCCGGCTTCGCCCCGGTTCCGGTGCGCCCGGCCCGTCCGGCCGCACGGGAACTGGTGAAGGGCACGCTGGCGTACTGGCGCTTCGACGGGCACGCCGCTCCCGGCACGGCGCTCGCCGCCGGTGACCGGGTCCGCGACCTGTCGGGCAAGGGCAACCACCTGACGGTGGTCAGTGTGCCGGGCTCCGCGGCCGACGCGCTGACCTGGTCCGCCGACCACCACCCCGACCAGCCCGGTCACGCCAGCCTCCAGTTCGCGGGCGGTCGCAACCCCGTCCACGGCGCGTATCTGACCACCAGCGCGAAGGCGCCCCTGAACTCCGAGACGTTCAGGTCCGGTTACACCATCGAGGCGTTCGTGCGGATGCCGCTGGACTGGGACGCGGGAAAGAACGGCAACGCGTCGTTCCTCAGCCGCCGCGGCACGGCCGGCGCCGCCGGCAAGCACGGCAAGAACACCGACCCGAACGAGCCGCTGGCCCAGTTCGCCATCACGAACAACGGCCGTGAGCCGCAGTTCAACCACTACCCGACGAACGACACCTACCCGACGACCAACTGGGGTCACGGGCTGGCGGAACTCAAGTGGTGGCATCTGGCCGTCGTCAACGACGGCCGCCACACCCGGCTGTACGTCGAGGGCGCGCCGGTCGTCGACAACCCGCACCGCCTGTCGATGGGCCTCACTTCGCCCTCGAAACGCACCTGGACGCCATCAGCGGATACATCCACGGATTCCTCGGACGCGTCCTCGCCTGAGGCTGAGGCTGAGGCTGAGG
>NZ_JBHXLV010000357.1:0-3244 GCF_042721685.1 Streptomyces sp. NPDC058459
CGGCGGCACAGTGCGCACTGTGCCGCCGGGCCCTTCACAGGTGTCCGGCCCGCACGGCTCGAGCACGCACCGGGCACCGGGGAGGATTGCGACGCCCAGGTCACGGGTATGTCGGGCTGTGACCGTATGAGCACGCAGACGTGGGAGGGACCCCTCGATGATCCTGGAAGTGCTCGGTTCGGCAGCGGTCGGCCTCGTCCTCGCCTTCGCTGCCGCACACCGACTGCCGCACCGGCTGCCCACCCGCCCGCTGGTCTTCGCCACGGCGGTCGCGGGGGCCCTCTTCGGGGACTTCGTCACGCACAGCGCCCTCGGCCAGGCCCCGGTCCTGCTCAGCGTGCTCGGCGCGGCCGTCGTGTCCGCCGCGTCCCTGTCGCTGCTGTTGCGCCCGGCCGGGCGGCTGCGCCGGCGATCCGTGCCGGCGTAACCGCCCCTGACGGCCAGTCAGACGGTCAGCCGGTCAGGCCGCGAGGCCCAGCGCTGCCATCCGCTTGGTGTGCGCCTCGGTGATCCGGGTGAACATCCGGCCGACCTCCGCGAGGTCGAAACCGTCCGCGACCCCGCCGACCAGCATGGTGGAGAGCGCGTCCCGGTCCGCGACGACCCGCTGCGACTGCGACAGCGCCTCGCCCATCAGCCGCCGCGCCCACAGCGCCAGCCGCCCGCCCACGCGCGGGTCGGCCTCGATGGCCGCGCGGACCTTCTCCACGGCGAACTCCGCGTGCCCGGTGTCGTCGAGGACGGCGAGGACCAGTTCGCGGGTGTCGGTGTCCAGGCGGGCCGCGACCTCACGGTAGAAGTCGCTGGCGATCGAGTCGCCGACGTACGCCTTGACCAGGCCCTCCAGCCAGTCCGAGGGTGCCGTCTGCTTGTGGAAGCTCTCCAGCGCGGCGACGAAGGGGTCCATTGCCTCGGTGGGGGCGGCGCCGATCCCGGTCAGCCGGTCGCGCAGCCGCTCGAAGTGGTGGAACTCCGCCGAGGCCATCTTGGCCAGCTCCGCCTTGTCCCCGAGGGTCGGCGCCAGCTTGGCGTCCTCCGCGAGCCGCTCGAACGCCGCCAGCTCGCCGTACGCGAGCGCGCCGAGCAGGTCCACGACAGCCGCGCGGTACTGCGGGTCAGCCGCGGCCTGCGCCCAGTCCTGGGCGGCGACACCGGTGGGGCCGTCGGTGGCGGCGCCTGCGTTCTCGGAGTTCTCAGGCTTGTCAGAGCTAGTCATGAGGCGCACAATAGCCCGCTCACCCTGTCCCGGAAGCCTCTGGTCGACCTCTGTGCCTACCACTACGTGACCAATTCGGCCATCGCGTGTGCGGCAATCCGGGGTATGGTGGTAATGCGCCTGCTGAGTGCGCCGACGATGTTCGGTCTGCTCGGTGCCTTCTGGCAGCGGCGCACGTATGAGGATGCCCGGTCGGTGGCCCGATCGGCTCCGACCTGACAGCTCTCCCCGGCCGTATCGCATACACGCGTACGCCGAGCGGAGGGACATCCTTAGCGGTTCGAGCGCTAGAGCGTCGGCAGAGGTCCCGTGTCATTCGGCTTGCCCAGTCGGCTCGCCCGTACGGCGGCCGGCGTGCCCCGGCACGGTCAGACATGATCCCCGCGCTCGCCTCGCACCGCACACACAGAAGAGGCAAAGCTCCTGACTACGACATTTCGTGACCTCGGCATCCTTTCCGAGACCGCCGAGGCGCTGGAAGCCGTCGGCATCATCAACCCGTTCCCCATCCAGGAACTGACGCTGCCGGTCGCCCTCTCGGGCTCCGACGTCATCGGCCAGGCCAAGACCGGCACGGGCAAGACCCTCGGCTTCGGTCTTCCGCTGCTGGAGCGGGTCGTCGTCCCCGCCGACGTCGAGGCCGGCCGCGCCGTTCCGGAGGCACTGACCAACGCGCCGCAGGCGCTCATCGTCGTGCCCACGCGCGAGCTGTGCACCCAGGTCACCAACGACCTGCTGACCGCGGGCAAGGTCCGCAACGTCCGCGTCACCGCGATCTACGGCGGCCGTGCCTACGAGCCCCAGGTCGAGACCCTGAAGAAGGGCGTCGACGTCGTCGTCGGCACCCCCGGCCGGCTGCTCGACCTCGCGGGCCAGAAGAAGCTGGACCTCAGCCACGTCAAGTGCCTGGTGCTGGACGAGGCCGACGAGATGCTCGACCTGGGCTTCCTGCCCGACGTCGAGAAGATCGTCAGCATGCTGCCGGTCAAGCGCCAGACCATGCTGTTCTCGGCCACCATGCCGGGCGCGGTCATCGGTCTCGCCCGCCGCTACATGTCCCGCCCCACGCACATCCGCGCCACCGCGCCGGACGACGAGGGCGCCACGGTCGCCAACATCAAGCAGTTCGTCTACCGCGGCCACTCCATGGACAAGCCGGAGATGATCGCGCGCATACTGCAGGCCGAGGGCCGCGGTCTGGCGATGATCTTCTGCCGCACCAAGCGCACCGCCGCCGACATCGCCGAGCAGCTCCAGGGCCGCGGCTTCGCCTCCGGCGCGGTCCACGGCGACCTCGGCCAGGGCGCCCGCGAGCAGGCGCTGCGCGCCTTCCGCAACGGCAAGGTCGACGTGCTGGTCTGCACCGACGTGGCCGCGCGCGGCATCGACGTCGGCGGCGTGACCCACGTCATCAACTACCAGTCCCCCGAGGACGAGAAGACCTACCTGCACCGCGTCGGCCGCACCGGTCGCGCCGGCAACAAGGGCACGGCCGTCACGTTCGTCGACTGGGACGACATCCCGCGCTGGCAGCTCATCAACAAGGCGCTGGAACTGGACTTCAACGAGCCGGTGGAGACGTACTCGACGTCCCCGCACCTGTTCTCCGACCTGAACATCCCGGCGGGCACCAAGGGTGTCCTGCCGCGTGCGGAGCGCACGCGCGCCGGTCTGGACGCGGAGGTCGTGGAGGATCTCGGCGAGACCGGTGGCCGTGGTGCGCGTGGCGGCCGGACCGGCCGTGGCGGCCGTCCCGAGGCCGCGCCCGCGCCCGAACGGGAGCGTGCGGAGCGCACCCCGCGCCGCCGTCGCCGTATGCGCGGCGGAGCCCCTGTCGAGGCCGGTGCCGCTCCGGCGGAGACCACGTCCGTCGAGGAACCGCAGACGCCTCGCACCCCGCGCCGCCGTCGCCGTACGCGCGGCGCGGCATCCGCCGAGCCGGCGGCCGCTGTCGCCGCCGTGGAGACGGCCGTGGAGACGGTGCCGACGCCGGAGGTCCCGGCGGTGCCGGACACCCCGAAGCAGCCC
>NZ_JBHXLV010000358.1:0-3241 GCF_042721685.1 Streptomyces sp. NPDC058459
CCCTCGGGGTCGGCGGTGTCGATCAGGGCCGTCCAGCGCTCCCCGTAGGACGCGGGGGGCAGCCGGAAGTCGACGGGCTCCCAGAAGCCGTTGAGCAGCAGCAGGAAGGAGTCGTCGACGACCCGGCGGCCGTAGGCGTCGCGCTCGGCGATGGCGTCCCCGTTGAGGAAGACGCCGACCGAGTGCGCGTCGCCGCGCCGCCAGTCCTGGTCGGCCATCTCATGCGCGTCGGGCCGCAGCCAGATCAGGTCGGGCAGCGGCTGCCTGCGCTTGGCCGCGCGCTCACCCCGGAAGAACCGGCGCCGGCGCAGCACGGGGTGCTTGGCGCGCAGGCCGATCAGGCGCCGGGTGAAGCCGGCCAGAGCACGCTGCTCGGGGCCGAGGTCCCAGTCGATCCAGGAGACCTCGTTGTCCTGGCAGTAGGCGTTGTTGTTGCCGCCCTGGGTGCGGCCGAGTTCGTCGCCGTGCCCGAGCATCGGGATGCCCTGGCTGAGCAGCAGGGTGGCCAGCAGGTTGCGCTGCTGACGGGCCCGCAGTTCGAGCACGGCCGGGTCGTCGGTGTCACCCTCGGCACCGCAGTTCCAGGACCGGTTGTCGCTCTCCCCGTCCCGGTTGCCCTCGCCGTTGGCCTCGTTGTGCTTGTCGTTGTACGACACGAGGTCGCGCAGGGTGAAACCGTCGTGCGCGGTGACGAAGTTGACGCTCGCCCGGGGCCTGCGGTTGCTGGCCTGGTAGAGGTCGGAGGAGCCGGTGAGCCGGGAGGCGAACTCCCCCAGCGAGCCGGGTTCGGCCCGCCAGAAGTCCCGTACGGCGTCCCGGTACTTGCCGTTCCACTCCGACCACAGCTGGGGGAAGTTGCCGACCTGGTAGCCGCCCTCGCCCAGATCCCAGGGCTCGGCGATGAGCTTGACCCGGCTGATCACCGGGTCCTGCTGGATCAGGTCGAAGAAGGCCGACAGCCGGTCCACCTCGTGGAACTGCCGGGCCAGGGTCGCCGCGAGGTCGAAGCGGAAGCCGTCGACATGCATCTCGGTGACCCAGTACCGCAGCGAGTCCATGATGAGCTGGAGCACGTAGGGGTGGCGCATGAGCAGGCTGTTGCCGGTGCCGGTGGTGTCGTAGTAGTGCGCCCAGTCCCCGTCGACCAGGCGGTAGTACGAGGCGTTGTCGATGCCCCGGAAGGAGAGGGTGGGGCCCATCTCGTTGCCCTCGGCGGTGTGGTTGTAGACCACGTCGAGGATGACTTCGAGGCCGGCCGCGTGCAGCGCCTTGACCATGGCCTTGAACTCGTCGACCTGTTGGCCGCGCGAACCGAGGGCGGCGTAGGCGTTGTGCGGGGCGAAGAACCCGATGGTGTTGTAGCCCCAGTAGTTCGACAGCCCCCGGTCGCGCAGCACACCGTCCTGCGCGAACTGGTGGACCGGCATCAGCTCGACCGCGGTGACCCCGAGCGAGGTCAGGTGCTCGGTGACGGCGGGGTGCGCGAGCCCGGCGTAGGTGCCGCGCAGCCGCTCCGGCACGTCCGGGTGGGTCGCGGTCAGGCCGCGCACATGGGTCTCGTAGATGACGGACTCGGAGTAGGGGCGGCCCGGCGGGCGGTCGTCGCCCCAGTCGAAGTAGGGGTCGGTGACGACACCCAGCATCGAGTGCCCGGCGCTGTCGGCGGGGGCCGGGCCGTGCGGCTCGCGTTCGTAGAGCGAGGGGTCGTTGTCCGTCTGGCCGTCTATGGCCCGCGCGTAGGGGTCCAGCAGCAGCTTGGCCGGGTTGCAGAGGTGGCCGAGGGAGGGCTGCCAGGGGCCGTGCACCCGGTAGCCGTAGCGCTGACCGGGCCCGGCCTCCGGCAGATAGCCGTGCCAGACGAAGCCGTCGACCTCGTGGAGGGGTACGGGCGTCTCGGCGCCCGCGTCGTCGACGAGGACCAGTTCCACGCGTTCGGCGACCTCGCTGAACAGTGCGAAGTTGGTGCCCTGGCCGTCGTAGGAGGCGCCCAACGGATAGGGGTGCCCGCTCCACACGGGCACCCCTTTCCGGGACTTCCTGGCCGTCACCGGGCGCCCGCCAGGACGCCAGCGGGCATCTCGCCGACCCGCTCGGGCACCGGGGCCGCGCGGGGCACGCGCAGCATCCGGCGGATGTGCGGCGAGGGAGCGGTCGGGACCAGCGGGACCCGCTGGTCGGCACGGGCACGCTGCGAGAACCAGATGATCCTGGCTCCGGTCTCGGTGGCACAGCAGCCCCAGCCGTCGCTCATGGCGGCGATGTCCGCGAGGCAGGTGCGCAGGCCCTCGTCCGGGCCCAGATCGCGGTCGCCGCCGCCGATGGCGGTGATGAGGTGCTGGCCGTTCCACCACATCTCGATGGAGGTGGTGGCGGCCGTGGCGTGCTGGTCGATGGCGCGCAGCAGCAGTTCGGTGCCGCGACGGACGGGGTCCACGAGATTGTCGAGGTCCCAGTGACTGAGGTGGGCGGCCAGGATGCGGCTGACCTGTCCCACCCGTTCCGGGCCGACTTCCACGTCGAGGTGGTAGTAGCGGGGCACTGCGGTCTCCATTGTCGCTTGCTCCTCACCGGCGAAGCTCCCGCTCCACGGCCGTCCGGCGGGATCACCGGACACTCAGCGTGAAAGCCGGTCGCTTCTGAGTCACCATCCACACTGCGGCTGCTACGCCATTCGTGCAACACGGGCATCACGAACGGCAGGGTCGTTGAAGCTCCAACAGGACGCATTGTGTTTGCACGTGCACCATGAGTGAAAGCCTCGATCGCCGTAACGGTGCCGCGCCCTTCCGTGTGCGGTCACCACCCGACCGTCGGGAACACGAGGGGTCGAGAGCCGTGAAAGGTGAAGGGGACCATGCTGCTACCCGCCAAGGCCGAAGTGGCCCGGCAGTTGCGGCGTTACCGGGCGTGGGAGCGCGTGATGCTCGCCTCGCCCCACGACCGCACGGTCCGGAGCACCTTCGAGGACTCGGGCTACACGTTGTGCGTGTTGATGGGAAAACGCTGCGCCAGGGAGGCGGCGGACGCCGCCGAGCGGTATCTGCGCTCCACCCCGGCCGGTTATCTGAGCGAGCAGGACGGGCGGCCGCAGCCCGGCCGGAGGGCGCGACGCGCGCAGTCACCGGAGCGGCGATCCACGGCGCCAAGCCCCTGACCTGGCACCGTACATGGCGTTCCCCTACGGGACGGCACCTGCCGGCCCCGTATCAAGGACCGCGAAGCCGGGCCCCGTGTGCCCGGC
>NZ_JBHXLV010000359.1:0-3232 GCF_042721685.1 Streptomyces sp. NPDC058459
CGGTCTTCTTGACGGGCGCGGCCTCCTCGGCCTGCACCTCGGCGGCCTCAACCTCGGTGGCGGGCTGCTCGGTGGCGGCCGGCTCCGGCGCGGGCGACGGGACGACCAGGACGGCCGTCTCCTCGGAAGCGGTCGGCGCGGTGGCCTTGCGCACCGCGCGGCGGCGCGGACGGGCCGGGGCGGCACTCTCCTCGGCCGCCGGGGCGGCCTCCGGCTGCGGCTCCGGCTGCGGCTCTGCCACCGGCGCGGACTCGGCGACGGTCACCACGGCGGCTTCGGCCCCGGCCGGCGAACCGGCGGGCGCGGACACCTTGCGGGTGACCCGGCGACGGGCCCGGCCCTTGGGCGCGGCCTCCTCGGCGGCGGGCTCGGGCGCGACCACCGGGTCCTCGGCGGCCATCGGCGCGGCCTGCGCCTCGGCGGCCGGCTCCGGCTGGACGGGACGGGCGGCGGCCTCCTCGGCGGAGACGGACGCGGCGGTCGGCACCTCCTCCTCGGCGGCCCGCTCGAACCGTTCGGCCCGCTCGGCGCTCCGGCGGCTGCCCTCCTTCGGCGCACCGGCCGGAGCCGAGGCCCGGCGGCCGGCGCGGCGGCGCGAGCGGCCCCGCCCGGCGGCGGCCTCCGCCTCGGCGACGGAGCTGTACAGCTCCTCGTCCGGGGTGAACTCCGCCGAGGGCAGCGCGACCGGCTCGGCGACCTCGGCCGCCGTCTCGGCCTGCGCGGGCGCCTCGGCCTCGGCCGTCTCGACCGTCAGGGTGTCGCCGTCCTCGTGGGTGTGGCCGTCGCCGCCCTTGCGCTTCTTGCGCTTGCCGCCACCGCCCCCACCGGCGGAGGTGGGCTGCTCCATGTGCACGATGACACCGCGGCCGTTGCAGTGGACGCAGTTCTCGGAGAAGGACTCCAGCAGACCCTGGCCGACCCGCTTACGGGTCATCTGCACCAGGCCCAGCGAGGTCACCTCGGCCACCTGGTGCTTGGTCCGGTCCCGGCCCAGGCACTCCAGCAGGCGGCGCATCACCAGGTCCCGGTTGGACTCCAGCACCATATCGATGAAGTCGATGACGATGATGCCGCCGAGGTCGCGCAGCCGGAGCTGGCGCACGATCTCCTCGGCCGCCTCCAGGTTGTTCCTGGTGACCGTCTCCTCCAGGTTGCCGCCCTGGCCGGTGAACTTGCCGGTGTTGACGTCGATGACGATCATCGCCTCGGTACGGTCGATCACCAGCGAACCTCCGCTGGGCAGCCAGACCTTGCGGTCCAGCGCCTTGGCGAGCTGCTCGTCGATCCGGTACGTGGCGAAGACGTCGACCTCGCTGGTCCACCTCTGCAGCCGGTCGGTGAGGTCCGGGGCCACGTGGGAGACGTAGCCGTGGATGGTCTGCCAGGCGTCGTCGCCGCTGACGATGACCTTGGAGAAGTCCTCGTTGAAGATGTCGCGGACGACACGGACGCTCATGTCCGGCTCGCCGTACAGCAGCGCCGGGGCATTGCCCGTCTTCGCCTTCTTCTTGATCTCCTCCCACTGCGCCTGGAGCCGCTCGACGTCACGGCGCAGCTCGTCCTCGCTCGCGCCCTCAGCGGCGGTGCGCACGATGACGCCCGCGTCCTCGGGGACGATCTTCTTAAGGATGGTCTTCAGCCGGGCCCGCTCGGTGTCGGGGAGCTTGCGGCTGATGCCGGTCATCGAACCCTCGGGGACGTACACGAGGTAACGGCCCGGCAGGGAGACCTGGCTGGTGAGGCGGGCGCCCTTGTGGCCGATCGGGTCCTTGGTCACCTGGACCAGGACGGGCTGGCCGGACTTGAGCGCTACCTCGATGCGGCGCGGCCCGTTGGCCATGCCGAGCGCCTCGAAGTTGACCTCACCGGCGTACAGGACGGCGTTGCGGCCCTTGCCGATGTCGATGAAGGCGGCCTCCATGGACGGCAGCACGTTCTGGACCTTGCCCAGGTAGACGTTGCCGACGTACGAGGTGGCCTGCTCCTTGTTGACGTAGTGCTCGACGAGCACGCCGTCCTCCAGGACGCCGATCTGGGTGCGCTCGCCGTGCTGGCGCACGACCATGACGCGCTCGACGGCCTCGCGGCGGGCCAGGAACTCGGCCTCGGTGATGATCGGCACGCGGCGACGGCCCTGCTCGCGGCCTTCGCGGCGGCGCTGCTTCTTGGCCTCCAGGCGGGTCGAGCCCTTGATGGACTGGACCTCGTCGGACGGCTCGGTGGCCTTGCGGGGCTCGCGGACCTTGACGACGGTGCGCTCGGGGTCGTCAGCGGGCGACGTCTCGGCCTCGCCACCGGAGTCACCGGCGCGCCGGCGACGACGACGGCGGCGACGGCTGGAGCTGGAGCCACCGGACTCCTCGCCCCGGGTCTCCGCCGCGTCCTCGGCGTCCTCGGCGTTCTCGGCGTCCTCGGCGTCCTGCTCGGCGGTGTCCTCGGCGTCCTGCTCGGCCTGTTCGGCGGCCAGGTCTCCGGCTTCGCCGTCGGTGCCCTCGCCGCTCTCGTCGTCGTCGTAGGCGTCACCACGGCGACGGCGACGGCCGCCCCGGCGGCGACGGCGACGCGAACCGGACTCCTCCGAACCCTCGGCGTCGTCGGACTCGTCCTCCTCGGCGAGGTCCTCGGCGGACTCGTCGGCCGCCTCCGGCTGCTCCTCTACGGCGCGGGTCTCCTCGGCGGGGGCGCCCCGGCGGCGACGGCGACGGCGGCCGCTGTCGGCGCGGTCGTCGGCGGCCTCGGGCGCGGCGGTGGTCTCCCCGGACTGCTCGGGCTCCTTGGGCTCCTCGGGCTCCTCGGCCTCTTCCGGCTTCTCGGCCTCCCGGACACCGGCGGCCTGGGCCGCGGCCTCGGCGGCGGCACGCTGCGGGGTCTGGAACCTCGGCTCGGTGAAGACCGGCGCCTGGAAGGTGGCCACGGCGGGGCGGGAGGCACGGCGCGGGGCGTCGCCCTCGGCGGGAGCGGGCGCGGAGAACCCGCCCGCGGCCTGCCGCACGGCGCGGCGACGGCGGCGGCCGCCCTCGGTCTCGGCCGGCGCGGGCTCGGACTGCGTCGCCTTGCGGGCGGGGCGCGGCTCTGCCTCGGCGGCCTCGGGCTGCTCCTCGGCCACGGCCGGGGCGCCGGCGGGCGCGGAGGCCCGCCGGGAGGCCCGACGGCGGGTACGGCCGGCGGCCTCCCCCTCGGGCTCGGCCTCAGCCGCAGCGGGGGCGAGCTCGGCCTCAGGGGTCTCGGGCCT
>NZ_JBHXLV010000360.1:0-3224 GCF_042721685.1 Streptomyces sp. NPDC058459
CCATAGCAGCCGTCAACGGGCCGGACTCGGTGGTCGTCTCCGGCGACGAACACGACATCAACCGCATCACCACCCACTTCACCGACCTCGGCCGACGCACCCGACGCCTCACCGTCAGCCACGCCTTCCACTCCCCCCACATGAACCCCATCCTCGACCAATTCCACACCATCGCCGAACAGATCACCTTCCACCCACCCCGCATCCCGATCATCTCCACCCTCACCGGCCAACCCGCCACCCCCGAACAACTCACCTCCCCCCACTACTGGACCCGCCACATCCGCGACACCGTCCGCTACCACCACGCCATCCAAACCCTCACCACCCACGGCCCCTTCACCGCGATCGAACTCGGACCGGACGCCGCGCTAAGCGCGACCACCGAGGGCGCCGTCCCTCTTCTGCGCCGGGGCCGTTCCGAGCTCCGGACGCTGCTCGGGGCGCTCGCGGCGGTGTCCGTGCGCGGGGGGGCCGTCGACCCGACGGCCCTGTACCCGGCCGGTTCCGCCGCGCACCCGGGTTCCCTGCCCACGTACGCCTTCCAGCGCGAGCGCTACTGGCTGGCGCCTTCGTCGGCCGGTTCCTCCGGGGGCGCGGGGCTGCTCGGGCTGACCGGGCTGCCCCTCGCCGGGCACCCGTTCCTGGGCTCGCTCATCGAACTCGCCGAGGACGGCGGGCTCGTGCTGCCCGGAGAGGTGTCGACGGCGGCCCACCCGTGGCTGGAGGACCACCGGATCGCCGGCCGGGTGCTCCTGCCCGGCACGGCCTTCCTCGACCTGGCGCTCGCCGCCGGTGAGCGGACCGGGACCCCGCGCGTCGAGGAGCTGACGCTGGAGGCCCCGCTCGTCCTGGACGGGGCGGAGTCCGTACGGCTCCAGGTGTCGGTCGGGGCGCCGGACGGGGCCGGGGCGCGTGCCCTGTCCGTGCACGGCCTGGCGCCGGACGCCGAGGAGTGGACGCGGCACGCCACCGCGCTCCTCGTCCCCGCGCTCCTCCAGGAGACCGCCCCGTCGGGCGCCTGGCCCCCGCCGGGGGCCGAGCCCGTGGACCCGGCGGCGTTGTACGAGGACCTCGACGCGCTCGGGTACGGCTACGGGCCGGCGTTCCGCGCGGTGCGCGCGGCCTGGCGGCTCGGCGACGAGCTGTACGCGGAGCTGGGGACGGCGACGGGCGCGGAGGCGGACCTCCCCGAGGCCACGGACGCGTCCGGGTTCGGCGTCCATCCCGCGCTGCTGGACGCGGCGCTGCACCTACGGGTGGTGCGGGAGGCGGCGGAGTCGCGGGGCGCGCTGCCGTTGCCGTTCTCCTGGTCGGGGGTGGAACTGCACGCGACCGGTGCCTCGGTGCTGCGGGTGCGGTGGTCGGCGGACGGGCGGCTCACGGGCGTGGACCCGGAGGGCCGGCCGGTGGTGTCGGCCGAGGCGCTGGCGCTGTTGCCGGTGGACACGGACCGGCTGGGGGCCGCCGCCGGCCGGGTGCGTGACCTGCACCGGCTGGAGTGGGCGCCGGTGGAGCGGGTGGCCGGCGCGACGGACGCGGTCGTGCTCGTGGACCAGGTGGCGGAGGTGGCGGCGGAGGTGCCGCCGGTCGTCGCGCTGCGGGTGCCGGGCGGGCGCGCGGCGGCCGCACACGCCCTGGAGGAGGTGCGGGCCTGGGTGTCCGGCGAGCGGTTCCGGGAGGCGCGGCTCCTGCTGCTGACCCGGGGCGCGCAGGCCGCGACGGACGGCGACACGGTGCCCGATCCGTGGGCGGCCGCCGTCTGGGGACTCGTACGGTCGGCGCAGTCGGAGCATCCGGACCGCCTCGCGGTCGCGGACGTCGACGCGGCGGACGAGGGCGAACTGCGGCGCGCGCTTCCCCTGCTCGCGGCCGCTTCGGCGGCCCATCCGCAACTGGCCCTGCGAGACGGCTCCTTGAGCGCTCCGAGGCTGGTGCGCGCGGACGTGCCGTCCGCCGCGCCGCTGGAGCTCGCGGACCGGACCGTGCTCGTCACGGGGGCCACGGGCGGGCTCGGGCGACTGCTCGTCCGGCATCTGGTGGAGCGGCACGGGGTGCGACACCTGCTGCTGCTCAGCCGGTCCGGCGCGGGGGCGCCCGGAGCCGGGGAACTGCTCGCCGAGCTCGCGGCGGCCGGGGCGGAGGCCGTCTTCGCGGCGGTGGACGCCGCCGACCGGGAGGCGCTGGCCGGAGTGCTGGACGCCGTGCCGGCGGGGCGTCCGCTGGGGGCGGTGTTCCACCTGGCGGGGGCGCTGGACGACGGGACGGTCGCATCGCTGACAGGCGAGCGGCTGGACGCGGTTCTGCGGCCCAAGGCGGACGCGGCCGTCCACCTGCACGAGCTGACGGCCGGTGCGGATCTCGCGGCGTTCGTGCTCTTCTCGTCGGTGACCGGGGTCGCCGGTACGCCGGGGCAGGCCAACTACGCCGCCGCCAACGCGGTCCTGGACGCCCTCGCCGAGCACCGGCGGGCCGCCGGGCTGCCGGGGACGGCGCTGGCCTGGGGCCTGTGGGACACCGGGGACGGCATGGCGGGCGGCCTCGGGGCGGACGGGCGGGCGCGCTGGGCGCGCTCCGGCTTCGCCCCGCTGTCCGGCGCCGAGGGACTGGCGCTTCTGGACGCGGTGCCGTCCGGTGCGGCGGGCGCGCTCGTGCCCGTGCGCCTCGATGTCGCCGCGCTGCGCGAGCGGGCGGCCTCCGCGCCGCTGCCGGCTCCGCTGCGGCACCTGGCGCGGCCCGCGCTGCGGCGGGCAGCCGGCGCGACCGCGGCGCGCGGGGACGGGAGCTGGGCCGAGCGGACCGGTGCGCTGCCGGACGCCGAGCGGGACCGGGCGGTGGCGGAGCTGGTGCGCACGACGGTCGCTACGGTGCTGGGGCACGCCACCTCCGTGTCGATCGACGCCGGGCGCGCCTTCCGCGACCTGGGCTTCGACTCCCTGACCGGGGTGGAATTGCGCAACCGTCTCGGTGCGCTGACGGGGCTGCGGATCCCCGCCACGGCCGTCTTCGACCATCCGTCGCCGGAGGCACTCGCCGCGCATCTGGTGGCGCTGCTGCCGGGGGGCGGGGACGGGCCCCGGGCGGCGCTGCCGGTACCGGCGCCGCCCGCCGCCCTCGACGCCGATCCGATCGTGATCGTCGGCATGGCGTGCCGCTACCCCGGCGGGGTGGAGTCCCCGGAGGAGCTGTGGGAGCTGGTCGCGTCGGGCTCGGACGCGATCGGC
>NZ_JBHXLV010000361.1:0-3190 GCF_042721685.1 Streptomyces sp. NPDC058459
AAAAGGTTCCGGGCCGTTCTCCTGGTGGGGGCCGTCTAGGAGATCCGGACCGGGTTGACCACGTCCGCGATGAGCACCAGCACGGTGAAGCAGACGAAGATGCCCGCCACCACGTAGGCCACCGGCATCAGCTTCGCCACGTCGAACGGGCCGGGGTCGGGGCGGCGCAGCAGCCGGGCGAGCTGGCGGCGCAGCGACTCCCACAGGGCGCCCGCGATGTGCCCGCCGTCCAGCGGGAGCAGCGGGAGCATGTTGAAGAGGAACAGCGACAGGTTGAACCCGGCGACCACGAAGACGGCCATGGCGACCTGCTGGGAGGCCGGGATGTCGAGCGTGGCGATCTCGCCGGTGACGCGGGCGGCGCCGACGATGCCCATCGGGGAGTCCGGCTCGCGCGGGCCGTCACCGAAGGCGGCGTTCCACAGGGCCGGGATCTTGCCGGGCAGCGCCACGAGGGACCCCACGGCGTTGCCGACCTGGTCGCCCATCCAGACCACCGAGTCGCCGAAGCCGAGCTTGACGACGCCGGTGGCGGCGCTGAAGCCGAGGAAGCCGGCCCTGACGTACTCGCCCTGCACGTAGGCGCCGGAGGAGTCCTTCTTGGCGACCTGGTTGGTGGCGATGGTGGCGTGGAGGGTCAGCTCCTTGCCGTTTCGCTCGACCACGATCGGGACGTCGCGGCCCGCGCTGTCCCGGATGAGGTCGGACAGCGTGTTCCACTTCTCGGTCGGCCTGCCGTCGAAGGAGACGATTCTGTCGCCCGCCTTGATCCCGGCGGCGGCGGCCGGGGAGGCCGGGTCGGACTTCTCGCAGTCGTCGCGGTTCTGGTTCTGCGCGATGACGCAGGCGGAGACCGAGGAGACGGTGTTGGTCTGCTGCTGGATGCCGAAGCCCATCAGCACCGTGAGGAAGAGCCCGACGGCCAGGATCAGGTTCATGAACGGGCCGGCGAACATGACGATGACGCGCTTCCACGGCTTGCGCGTGTAGAACATCCGCGTCTCGTCGCCCGGCTTCAGCTCCTCGTACGCCGCCGAGCGGGCGTCCTCGATCATGCCGCGCCACGGGGAGGTGGAGCGGGCGGAGACCCGGCCCGCGTCGTCCGGCGGGAACATGCCGATCATGCGGATGTAGCCGCCGAGCGGGACGGCCTTGATGCCGTACTCGGTCTCGCCCTTGTGCCGTGACCAGATGGTCGGGCCGAAGCCGACCATGTACTGCGGGACGCGGATGCCGAAGAGCTTGGCCGTGGACAGGTGCCCCAGCTCGTGCCAGGCGATCGAGACGAGCAGGCCGACCGCGAAGACCACTATGCCGAGGATGAACATCAAGGTCGTCATGCACGCGCCTCCGCGATAGCCGTCCGGTTGGTCAGTTCACGGGCCCTGGACCGGGCCCAGGTCTCCGCTTCGAGGACGTCCGACACCGTGAGCGAAGTTCCCGTGACCGGGGTGCCGTGTTCCTCGACCACCCGGATGACGGTCTCCATGATCCCGTTGAAGGGCAGCGCGCCGCCCAGGAAGGCTTCGACGCACTCCTCGTTGGCCGCATTGAACACCGCCGGGGCGGTGCCCGCGAGCCGGCCCACATGCCGGGCGAGGTTCACCGAGGGGAAGGCGTCGTCGTCCAGCGGGAAGAACTCCCAGGTGGACGCCTTGCTCCAGTCGAACGCCGGGGCTGCGTCGGGGACGCGCTCGGGCCAGCCCAGACCGATGGCGATCGGCCCACCCATGTCGGGGGGCGTCGCCTGGGCGATCGTGGAACCGTCGGTGAACTCGACCATCGAGTGGACATACGACTGCGGATGCACGACCACCTCAATGCGGTCGAAGGGAATGTCGTAGAGCAGGTGGGCCTCGATGACCTCCAGGCCCTTGTTGACCAGGGTCGCGGAGTTGACCGTGATCACCGGGCCCATCGCCCAGGTGGGGTGCGCGAGGGCGTCGGCGACGGTGACGTCCGCCAGCTCGGCCCTGGTACGGCCGCGGAAGGGGCCGCCGGAGGCGGTGACGACCAGCTTGCGCACATCGGCGCGGGTGCCGGCGGCGAGGGCCTGGAAGAGGGCCGCGTGCTCGGAGTCGACCGGGATGATCTGGCCGGGCTCGGCCAGCGCCTTGACCAGCGGGCCGCCGACGATGAGCGACTCCTTGTTGGCCAGCGCCAGGGTGCGGCCTGCCTCCAGGGCGGCGAGGGTCGGCGCGAGGCCGATGGAGCCGGTGATGCCGTTCAGCACGGTGTGGCAGTCGGAGGCGGCGACCTGGGCGGCGGCGTCCGGCCCGGTGAGGATCTCCGGGAGCGGCTCGTTCCCGTACCGCCCGGCCAGCGCCTCGCGCAGCGCCGGTACGGCGTCCTCGCGGGCGACCGCGACGGTGCGTACCCGCAGCTTGCGCGCCTGCTCGGCGAGGAGGTCCGCCCGGCCGCCGTTCGCGGAGAGCGCGGTGACCCGGAAACGGTCGGGGTTGCGCAGCACCAGGTCGATGGCCTGGGTGCCGATGGACCCGGTGGAGCCGAGTATCACCACGTCCTTCGGGCCGTCACCCGCGACGGGGTCGTACACGAGATGCGGGTCGGCGAGCGGGACGGGGCTGGCGGGGCTGTCGGTCATCCCCCCATTGTGGCCGCACCCGGCGGGCGTCAGGACAGCGCGTCCGGGTTCGGGACCGGTGGGCCGTGACGCGGGCTACTATGGATATACAAACCTATCCGCCAGATATACGGAGCGTGCGGCCATCGCCAAGACCTTGATCGACATCGACGAGCAGCTCCTGGCGGACGCGGCCATAGCATTCGGCACCAAGACGAAGAAGGACACCGTGACAGCCGCCCTCAAGGAGGGCGTGGAACGCAAGAAGCGCGCGCTGGCGCTGGCCTGGCTCGCCGCGCGCGCTGACGAGGGCGACTTCGACATCCTTCTGAACAAGGAGAACTACCGTCGATGACGTCCGCCGAGTTCCTCATCGACACCAGCGCCTTGGTCCGGATCGTCAGGCAGCCGGCTCTCTCACGCTGGGTGAAACCACTGGAGGAGGGCCTCATCGCCCGGTGCCCGGTGACCGAGATCGAGTTCCTGTACAGCGCCAAGAACAGCGAGCACCGTGAACAGATGGTCGAGCGTCTGGACGCCTTGTTCACCTGGACCCCGCTCGACGACCGGACGCTGACGCGCGCGTCGTCCGTGCAGCAGGAGCTC
>NZ_JBHXLV010000362.1:0-3088 GCF_042721685.1 Streptomyces sp. NPDC058459
CGCCGGCTCGCCGGCTCGCCGAACAGGACGAGTTCTTAGGCCGGATGCCGGTCCGGGATGCGGGCCCGGCCGGTCGCGCCGCAGGATGCTGATCATGCGGAACTCCACTGACACCCCGTCCTCTCCCCGGCTCGCGCGGCACGGCGGTGCCCGGCACGCCATATCCACCGCCGCCCTCTGCGGTGTCCTGCTGGCGGTGACCACGGCCTGCGGGGACACCGAGGAAAAGACCCGCTCAGGCGGTGCGGCGGGCAACGGCAACCCGGCAGTCTCCGGGTCCTCCCGCCCCGCGACCAGCACCCGCGTCCCCGGCGTCCCCGGCGTCGGCGAGCGGATGGGCCGGCAGATCCCGGCCCGCACCCGGCAACTGGTGGTGATCTACGGCGACGACCGGGACTCCGCCGAGGGCCTCGCGGTGCTGTACGAGAAGACCGGCGCCCAGTGGAAGCAGTCCGCGAGCTGGCCCTCGCACAACGGCCGCCGGGGCTGGACGACGGACCATCAGCTGGACGACGAGCGCAGTCCCGTGGGCGTCTTCTCCCTCACCGACGCCGGCGGCACCCTGCGCAGCCCGGGTTCCAAGCTGCCGTACTGGTACGACGACAACGCCTACGCGGCATCGGTGGCGGACCCGGACGACGAGGCGCACACGCACGACTTCGACCATGTCATCGCCATCGACTACAACCGGCTCAAGGGCACCCCGCCCTACGACTGGAGCCGGCCCGAGGGCGTGGAGAAGGGCGGCGGCATCTGGCTGCACCTGGACCACGGTGACGGCACGTCGGCCTGTGTGACCGTCCCGGAGGCCGGTATCCGGACCCTGCTGCGCACCCTCGACCCGGCCGACCACCCGATGGTGGTGATGGGCGACCGCGAACGCCTCAAGGGCTGACGCGACCGTCCGAAGGGCCGAGCGGAACCCGTCCGTCACACCCGTATCGGCGGCGGCGATTCGGCCAGTGCCGCGCGCGTGCCCGGCGCGGTGAGTCCTACGGCGTCATTCCGGGGCTCCCGGAATGACGCCCGCCGATGCGGACCCCGCTGCGGCTGAAACACGTGTGTTCGATATCGGTCTCCTTCTCGTTGGTTCCGGTGCCGCACCTTCACCGGCTTCCACGACGCGAGGAGACGCGCAGTTGAGCACATCGACCCGAACCGTCCCGCCGCCCGCCCCGGCGGAGATCACCTACTCCGGGCACTACTCCGTCAACCCCCTGGGCGAGGCCGGCTTCCGTAGCCTGTGCGCCCAACTCCCCCGTGTGCTGGGCCGGATCACGGCCATGGCCTGGGCCATCGACCGCCGTGCCGTACTGCTGCTGCTCGGCTGCCAGGCGGCGACCGGTGCCGGGGCCGCCGTACTGCTGACCGCCACGGCCAGGGCCATGACGTCCCTGCTCGGAGCGGGCGCGATGGCGGACCGGCTGCGCGCGGCGCTGCCCGCGCTGGTCGTCGTCGCCTGCGCGACCGCCGTGGCGCGGACCGCCGTGGCCGTCGCCCGGTATGCCGAGCGCCGCATCACCCCCCGGCTGACGACGGCCACGGACACCGCGCTGGTCGAGGCGGTCTGCCGGGTGGAGGCGGCGGCCTGCGCGGTGGACGGCTTCTCCGACCGGCAAGAGGCCGCCGAGATGGGTGTGACGCGTACGCACGTCATGGTCATGGACGCCCAGCGCTTCATGTCGGCCCTGATCAGGATGGTCACCGCGGGCACGGTCGTCTCCGTGCTCAACCCGCTGGTGCTGCCGCTGCTCCTGCTGGCCGTCGCCCCGGCCGCGATCGGCGCCGTGCTCACCGCGCGGGTGGACTACGACATCCACTACGCCAACGTCGCGGACCGCAACGTCCGGGGCATGACCCGCTGGTGGGCGACCACCCCCAAGTACGGCGACGAGGTCCGCGCCAACGGCATGACCGGCTACCTGCTGTACTGGTACCGGGCCCTGTCCGAGCGGGTCGACCGGCGCACCCTCGCCGCGGCCCCGAGGACGCTGCGGATCGCGCTGTTCTCTTCCCTGGCCGGGGGTGTCTTCCTCGCCGCGACCTGGGGGACGCTCGCCTGGCTGGCCGTCACCGGCCGCATCGCGCCGGCCGTCGCCGCCACCGCCGTGGTCGCGGTGCAGACCACGCTGGCCGCGCTGTCCCAGCTGGTCATGGAGGGCGCGGCCGTCTTCCACACCAGCCTCTACCTGGGTGACATGCAGGCGTTCTTCGACCACGCCGCCGAGCGCGCGCCGAGGCGCGGGAGCGCGGTCGTCCAGGCCCCGGTGGCGGAGATCCGGCTGGACGAGGTCAGCTACCGGTATCCGGGCAAGGACCGGCCCGCCGTGGACGGGGTCTCCCTGGCGCTGCGGCGCGGCGAGATCCTCGCGGTGGTCGGGGTGAACGGCTCCGGCAAGAGCACCCTGACCCGGCTGATCACGGGTATCTACCTGGCGGACAAGGGCCGGGTGCTGTGGAACGGCACCGATCTCGCCGCCGCCGATCCGGAGACCGTCTGGGACAACACCGGCCTGGTGCCGCAGATCTTCGCGCAGTGGCCCCTCCGGGTCCGGGAGAACGTCACCCTCGGCCAGCCCTTCAGCCATGACGACGGACCGGTCTGGGACGCGGTGGAAGCCGTCGGCATGCGCGAGCCCGTGGAGGAACTGCCCGCCGGCCTGGACACCCTCCTCGCCCGCGAGATCTTCGGCGGTACCGAACTCTCCGGCGGCCAGTGGCAGCGGCTAGCCTGCTCCCGGGCGCTGTACCGCCGTCCGCCCCTGCTGATCCTGGACGAGCCGACGTCCCAGCTGGACCCGCGCGGCGAGCACGCCATCTTCGAGCACATTAAGGCCATCTCCGCCGACCGGATCACGATCGTCATCACCCACCGTCTGGAGAACACCAGGATCGCGGACCGGGTCGTCGTCCTGGAGCAGGGCCGGATCACCGAGCAGGGCACGTACGACGATCTCGTGCATGCCGGCGGCACCTTCGCCGACCTGCTGCGCCTCTCCCAGGACCGGTGAGCGTACCGGCGCGGGTCCTGCGCTGAAAAGGGGGAACGCGTCAGGCACGACGGCAGGGGCCCGCCGCGCGAGAGCCG
>NZ_JBHXLV010000363.1:0-3055 GCF_042721685.1 Streptomyces sp. NPDC058459
GGGAACGCACCGCTCGGCGGGCGCGGTCGATCTGCTGGTCGCCGCGACCGCCGAGCTCCAGGGCCTCACCGTGCTCCACTACGACGACGACTTCGAGACCATCGCGTCGGTCACAGGGCAGCGGACCCAGTGGCTGATGGCGCCGGGCACCCTCTGACCGGTCATCCGCCGTACGGACGGCGGGCGTTGCCGCGTTCGCTCGCACCCCGGGGTGGCGTCCGCGATCCAGACTCCGTCGCCGCAGGGCCAAGTACGCCGGAGCGGCGCGGGCGGTGCGCCGGAAGGTTTCTCCCATTGTGAAGACGGGGTGAAGATCCTGTGATAACAATTCAGTTCAACGGGTGAACTTCTCGCCTGTGCAGCGTTTTGTGAATGACATCCTTGGGGGGATCTCTTCGTGCGTACCCTGCGCCTTCGCGCCGCCCTGCCCGCTCTCGCCGGCGCGGCCCTGCTCACCGGCACCCTCATGAGCACCCCGGCCCAGGCGGCCGGCACCGTCCAGATCCACCGGGTGTACTTCGACAGCCCTGGTAGGGACACCCGGTCCAACTCCAGCCTCAACGGCGAGTGGGTCCAGCTCAGGAACACCAGCCGCTCGGCGGTCTCACTGCGGGGCTGGATTCTGAAGGACGCCTCGAACCACAGGTACTCCTTCCCGAACGTCAAGCTCGGCGCCGGGAAGTACCTGAAGGTCCACACCGGCAGCGGCCGCGACACCACCTCGGACACGTACCAGGGCCGCCGTGCCTACGTCTGGAACAACACCAGCGACACGGCGACCCTGACCAAGTCGAACGGCTCCAGGGTCGACACCTGCTCGTGGACGACCCGGAACGGCAGCGACACGTACTGCTAGCGGCTAACTCCCGTAGGGGCGGCGGGCGTTGACGCGCTCGCTCGCTCCCGGTGACGCGTCCGCGATCCAGACGCCGTCGCCCGAGGGGTCGAGGATGCCCTCCTCCAGCCAGTCGTAGGCGCCGCCGAGGACGCCCTTGACCACCCTGCGGTCGACGTCGTCGGTGTTGTGCCACAGGCGGGCGAACAGCTCGTCCACGCGGACGCGGGCCTGGCGGCAGAAGGCGTCGGCGAGCTGGTACGCCTCGCGGCCGTGCTCGCCCTCGCGCCGCAGCCGCTCGGCCCGTACGCAGGCCGCGCTCATGGCGAACAGCTCGGCGCCGATGTCCACGATCCGGCCGAGGAAGCCCTGCCTGGTCTCCATCCGGCCCTGCCAGCGGGACATCCCGTAGAAGGTCGCGCGGGCCAGCTTGCGGGCGTGCCGCTCGACGAACCGGAGGTGCCCGGACAGGTCGATGCCGTGCTTGAACTCGGCGTACGAGGACGGGAGCTGTCCCGGACCCGCGACCAGTCTCGGCAGCCACTTGGCGTAGAAGACGCCCGCGCCCGCGCCGGCCTTCGCCTTCTCCGGGAGGGACTTCTCGGGGTCGATGAGGTCACCGGCGACCGAGAGGTGGGCGTCGACGGCCTCGCGCGCGATCAGCAGGTGCATGATCTCGGTGGAGCCCTCGAAGATGCGGTTGATCCGCAGGTCGCGCAGCATCTGCTCGGCCGGTACGGCACGCTCGCCGCGCGCTCCGAGCGACTCGGCGGTCTCGTAGCCCCGGCCGCCCCGGATCTGGACCAGCTCGTCCGCCATCAGCCAGGCCATCTCCGAGCCGTACAGCTTGGCGAGGGCGGCCTCGATGCGGATGTCGTTGCGGTCCTCGTCGGCCATCTGGGAGGCGAGGTCGACGACGGCCTCCAGCGCGAAGGTGGTCGCCGCGATGAAGCTGATCTTGGAGCCGACTGCCTCGTGCAGCGCGACCGGCTTGCCCCACTGCTCACGCTCGGCCGCCCACTGGCGGGCGATCTTCAGACACCACTTGCCCGCGCCGGCGCACATCGCGGGCAGCGACAGCCGGCCGGTGTTGAGGGTGGTGAGCGCGATCTTCAGACCGGCGCCCTCGGGGCCGATCCGGTTGGCGGCCGGGACCCGCACCCGGTGGAAGCGGGTGACGCCGTTCTCGATGCCGCGCAGGCCCATGAAGGCGTTGCGGTGCTCCACCGTGATGCCCTCGGCGTCGGCCTCCACCACGAACGCGGTGATGCCGCCGGGGTGCCCCTCGGACTTGGGCACCCGTGCCATGACCACCAGGAGGTCGGCGACGACGCCGTTGGTGGTCCACAGCTTCACGCCGTCCAGGACGTACTGGTCACCCTCGGGGACGGCCAGGGTGGCGAGCCGCGCCGGGTCCGAGCCGACGTCCGGCTCGGTGAGCAGGAAGGCGGAGATCGCCGTGGTGGCGCAGCGGGGCAGGAAGGCGTCCTTCTGCTCCTGGGTGCCGAACATCTTCAGCGGCTGCGGTACGCCGATCGACTGGTGGGCGGAGAGCAGCGCGCCGACGGCGGGGCTGACCGAGCCGACCAGGGCGAGGGCCTTGTTGTAGTACAGCTGGGAGAGGCCGAGGCCGCCGTACTTGGTGTCGATCTTCATGCCGAGGGCGCCGAGCCGCTTCAGCCCGGCCACCACCTCGTCGGGGATACGGGCCTCGCGCTCGATGCGGGCCGCGTCGATCCCGCTCTCGCAGAAGGCGCGCAGCTCGGCGAGGAAGGTCTCGCCACGCCGGACGCTCTCGGCGTCGGGGAGCGGGTGGGGGTGGATGAGGTCGAGCCGGAAGCGCCCGAGGAACAGCTCCTTGGCGAAGCTGGGCTTGCGCCAGTTCTGCTCCCGGGCGGCCTCCGCCACCTGTCGGGCCTCACGCTCGGAGACGTTGGTGCGTTGAGTGGTGGGAGCGGACATCAGGGCTCACCTCGCCACGAAGAGGGGTGTCGGGGACCGATCACCACGGACCGGTGCTACCGGATCAGTGGTACCCGAATCCGGGTGCTCCCACCAGTCGTCGCGGGCCATTGGGCTGAGACCCCCGGGCGGCGGTGCGCCGGGCCGGGACGGCGGGCCGCGGGGTGCCGCGGCGGCCGGGGACGGCGTACGCCCCGCCCACCGGCAGTCCGCCGCCGGTCAGGTCGCCGTGAAACGGAACGGCCGGAGCCCCCGCAC
>NZ_JBHXLV010000364.1:0-3033 GCF_042721685.1 Streptomyces sp. NPDC058459
GTGCTCAGCGCACCGGCCGCCCTTTCACCTGTACGGAGCAGCTACGCCTCCGCGGCCACGATCTCCCGGCACCGCTCCACGTCCGCGCCCATCTGCTCCAGCAGACCCTCCAGCGAGTCGAACTTCGCCTGGCCGCGCACATAGGCGAGGAACTCGACGGCGACGTGCAGCCCGTACAGGTCGAGGCCGACGCGGTCGATGGCGTACGCCTCCACCGTGCGCTCGGTGCCGTCGAACTGCGGGTTGGTGCCGACCGAGATCGCGGCGGGCATCGTCTCGCCCTGGGCGTACAGGTACCCGGCATAGACGCCGTCGGCGGGGATGGCGGTGTGCGGCAGGGTCTCCACGTTGGCGGTGGGGAAGCCGAGATCGCGGCCGCGCTGGGCGCCCCGGACGACGACGCCCTCCACGCGGTGCGGGCGCCCCAGGATCTCGCGGGCCCCGGCGACATCGCCCGCCGCGATCAGGGTGCGGGTCAGCGTGGAGGAGAACGGCTTGCCACCGCCCGCCTCACCGGTGAGGTACAGGTCGACGATCTCCACGTCGAAGTCGTAGACCCGGCCCTGCTCGGCGAGGAAGTCCACGGTGCCGGCGGCGCGGTGCCCGAAGCGGAAGTTCGGGCCCTCCACGACGGCCTTGGCGTGCAGCTTGTCGACCAGCACCTTGACGACGAAGTCGGCCGGGGAGAGCTGCGAGAACTCGGTGGTGAAGGGGAGCACGAGCACCGCGTCGACCCCGAGGTCCGCCATCAGTTCGCACCGGCGCGGGTGCGGGGCGAGCAGCGGGGGGTGGCTGCCGGGCCGTACGACCTCGCTGGGGTGCGGGTCGAAGGTGACCACGACGGCCGGGACGCCCAGCTTGCGGGCGCGGTCGACGGCGTGCTCGATGATCAACTGGTGGCCGCGGTGGACCCCGTCGTAGGACCCGATGGTGACGACGCTGCGCCCCCAGTCCTGAGGGATGTCCTCCAAGCCACGCCAGCGCTGCACTGTGACCGCTCCTCGAACCCGTGTCCGTGTCTGACTCTTGTGCAGGTCCAAGAGTGCCATGCCCGCTCGCGGGGGCTCGCATCGGTACGGCCCCTGTGACCGGGGGCACGTCCGAAACCCCTGCTCACGCCGGTACGGGCGTGCCGGCAGGCTCCTCGATCGCGCGCCGCGCGCCGGGGCCCACGACGGCGATCCAGTCGTCCGGGGCCTCCCTCAGCCGGCGGGCCAGCCGGGCGGCGAAGCCGGGCAGCTCGCGGACGAGGTCGGTCAGACACCGGTCGGCGCCCTCGGGGGTACGGCCGAGGAGACGGGCGGTGCGGTGGACGAGCCCCTGGGCCTCCTCCACCGCCGGACCCGCGCCGTCGCCGTCGCCGTCGCCGTCGAGCAGGGCGGCGGCCGCGCGCACCACCGCGACCAGGACGCCGGGGTCCCGTTCATGGGCGAGCAGCAGGTCCAGCAGTTCGCGGCGCAGCGGGGTCGTGGCCGGGGTGCCGGGGGCGACGAGGACGGCGGCCAGGGCGGCGCGGGCCGGTTCGAAGCCCTTGCCGAGCAGCCCGGTGAGCAGGGGGAGCAGTTCGGCGCGTGCGGTGGGCCCGTCGCGGAGACGGCGGTCGACGTACTCGGCGACGAGGGGGGCGTGCTCCGGGCGGGGCGCGACCGTCTCCCGGACCAGGGCGGCGACGCGGCGGGCGAGCGCCGGATCGCTGAGACCGGCCAGCGCGCGCAGGGCGGGGGCGGGGTCCGGGCCGTGGCGCAGCCGGGCCCGGAAGGCGTCGAGCACCGTGTCGGGGTGGGTGGCCAGGGCCGGGAGGAGTGCGCCGGGCGGCAGCCCGCGGTCGCCGGCCGCGAAGTGGCGGAGCGCCCGCGGCAGGTGCTGGTCGCGGCTGACCGGGTCGACGGCCAGCAGGGCCAGGGCACCACCGTGCAGGGCGCGGTCGGCGGGGCGGGCCAGCAGGGTCTGGGCGGCGCGGCGCAGCAGGTTGTGGTCGGCGGGGGTGCCGGCGTGGGGTTCGGTGCGGCGGGCGAGTACCAGGGCGGTGGCCCGGTGGGCGGGGTCCTCGACGCGGGCCCAGCGGTCGACGGCACGGCAGGCGGCGGAGGGCTCGTCCTCGGCGAGCACGGCGAGCAGTTCGACGGCTCTGCGGTGGCCGCTGTCGATAAGGGCCTCGGTGAGGTGGTCCAGCGCGCCGTGGCGGTGGGTGTGCAGCAGGGCCTGGGCGGCGGTGGCGACGGTCGCGTGCGGGGTGGCGGGCAGCGGGCGCTCGTCCTCGAACCAGCGGGTGAGGTGAGGCTGGCCCGCGGCAGGGTCGGCGGCGAGCAGCCGGGCCACCGCGTCCAGGTACCGCTCCCCCGGTTCCCCGGGCACCGCCGGGTCGGCCAGCACCAGCCGCCGCAGCAGGGCGAACCGTTCGGCGTCGGGCAGGGCCAGCGCGGTCCAGAAGGCGGGCCCGAACCCGGCGGGTACGGCCTGGCCCGCGCGCCGCCAGGCCACGACGCGGTCGGCGAGGAGGCGCAGCTCCTCGCGGTACGGCAGGGCGTCCGGGGTGCGCAGCAGAGTGCTGGTGAGCAGCCGGGCGGCCCACCAGGAGGCGGGGTCCCGGTCGAGGGCGTCGGCCAGCTCCCGCAGCCGGAAGGCGAGCCGGCGGGGGCCGCGGCGGCCGAGGAGCAGCAGGGCCTGGACGACGGGCCCGATCCGGTGGTGCGGCACCGGCAGCACCCCGGGCGGACGCTCGGTGTGCGGGCGGTGGACCAGGACGTGGAGCGCCTCGTCCAGGTCGAGATGCGTGCCCTGGACCCAGTCGGCGAACTCCTCGTGCGCGAAGCGGTAGCCGCTCCCGGAGCGGATCAGCAGCCCCTCGGCGAGGACGGCGGACGCCCACCCGGTGGCCCCGCCGAGCCGGGCCGGGGCGCGCCCGTGCGGGAAGACGGCCTCGAAGGCCGCCCGGTCCAGCGCGCCCTGCCCGTGCCCGAGGGCGCGCCGGGCGGCCTCGTGCACCTGACCTGAGAACTTGGTGGCGAGGCGTCGTACGGAGTTGTGGTGTTG
>NZ_JBHXLV010000365.1:0-2988 GCF_042721685.1 Streptomyces sp. NPDC058459
CGCCCCGGCCGCCCCCAGCCCCGCCCCGGCCGCCCCGAGGGTGACCACGGCGGCGCGGCCGGCGAGGGCGTGCAGGCAGAGGGACTCAGCGAGCGGCCGGACGAGGCTGCCGGTCTTGCCGGAGCCGGCCGGGCCGACCGCGACCAGGGAGGTGCCGAGCAGGTCGGTGCCGAGGGCGAGTCCGGCGCCCCGGTACCGGTAGGGGTTGCGCGGGTCGTCGGCGGCCGTGCCGAGCCGGACCTGGCCGGTGAGCAGGTCGTGCCGGGCGTGCCGGGCGGGCAGGTCGCGGTCCCCGGAGGGGTGCGGGCAGGCGGCGGAGCCGTCGCGCAGGACGGCGCCGGTGAACGCGGCCGGTGTGTTCACGCCGGAGCGCACGCCCTGCCAGGCGCGGCCGATCCGGGCGTGGTCGACGTCCCGCATCAGCCCGCCGCGCGCCTCGGCGGCAAGCCGGTCGGCCGCCTCGTGGGCGCCATGGGCGCGCAGCTCGGGCCAGTCGGCGGGGTCCTCGCCGGGCGGGGGCGGCGGTGGCTCGGCGGGGGTGGCGGTCCTGAGCCAGGCGGGGGGTCCGAAGCGCCGCCAGACCTCGCCCCAGCGCCCGATCCGGGCGACGACGAAGAGGATGGCGAGAGCGATGAGGGTGTAGTACGAGTACCAGAGGACGGCGTTGCCGACGCGGTCGTTGCCCTCGCGCCAGGAGTCCGGGGTGAACAGCTCCAGCGGCAGCACCCACCAGCCGCCCAGGTAGCCGTTCCACAGCAGGGACCACACCAGCCAGCCGACCAGGAACGCGATCACGGCCCCGCTGAGCAGTTGCCGGCCCGGGGTCAGCTCGGGCTCCGTCTCCGGCCGGGGCCGGTGCCCGAGCCGCCAGACGCCGGGCGGGGTGGCGGGCCGGGAGGCGCGCAGCCAGGCGAGGAAGGCCGAGCCGTCCGGGCGGGGCGGCGCTCCGGGTGGCATCGTGGGCAGGGGCGGCGGGAACCCTTCCGGGGGCCGCGTCGGGCGCGGCACCGGACCCGTCTGGGTGGCCCGCGTGTCCCGCATACCTTCGCTGTCCATCGCCCTGCCCCCTGACCAGCCGGTCCGTCACCGTCAGCGAGTCAATCTAACGCCCCCGCAAGGGGAGTTCACCGTTTACGCGGCCGACGTCCGGTGTCCGGCCGCGCCGGGGACCCGGCCCGCCATGTCCACCACGGACAACGGGCCGTGCCGACAACGCCCACATGGAGCATGCCCACCCCACGGCACCCGTCTTAGCCTGCGGGAAAACAAGGCAAGCGTCCGTAATACCCCCCAGGAGCCCCGCATGACCGCACTTCCGCAGGAGCGCCGCGTCGTCACCGCCATTCCCGGCCCGAAGTCGCAGGAGCTTCAGGCCCGCCGCACCGCGGTCGTCGCCCAGGGCGTGGGCTCCACGCTGCCGGTCTTCGTCACGCGCGCGGGCGGCGGTGTCATCGAGGACGTCGACGGCAACAGCCTGATCGACTTCGGCTCCGGCATCGCCGTGACCTCGGTGGGCGCCTCCGCCGAGGCCGTGGTGCGCCGCGCGAGCGCCCAGCTCGCCGACTTCACCCACACCTGTTTCATGGTCACCCCCTACGAGGGCTACGTGGCGGTCGCCGAGGCCCTCGCGGAGCTGACCCCGGGTGACCACGCGAAGAAGTCGGCGCTGTTCAACTCGGGCGCCGAGGCGGTCGAGAACGCGGTGAAGATCGCCCGCGCCCACACCAAGCGCCAGGCCGTCGTGGTGTTCGACCACGGCTACCACGGCCGTACCAACCTCACGATGGCGCTGACGGCGAAGAACATGCCGTACAAGAACGGCTTCGGCCCGTTCGCGCCCGAGGTGTACCGGGTGCCGGTGGCCTACGGCTACCGCTGGCCCACCGGCCCGGAGAACGCGGGTCCGGAGGCCGCCAGGCAGGCGATCGACCAGATCACCAAGCAGGTCGGCGCGGACAACGTGGCCGCGATCATCATCGAGCCGGTGCTCGGTGAGGGCGGCTTCATCGAGCCGGCCAAGGGCTTCCTGCCGGAGATCGTGAAGTTCGCCAACGACAACGGCATCGTCTTCGTCGCCGACGAGATCCAGTCCGGCTTCTGCCGCACCGGCCAGTGGTTCGCGTGCGAGGACGAGGGCATCGTCCCGGACCTGATCACCACGGCCAAGGGCATCGCGGGCGGTCTGCCGCTCGCCGCCGTCACAGGCCGCGCCGAGATCATGGACGCCGCGCACGCGGGCGGCCTCGGCGGCACCTACGGCGGCAACCCGGTGGCCTGCGCCGCCGCGCTCGGCGCCATCGAGACGATGAAGGAGCAGGACCTCAACGGCAGGGCCAGGCACATCGAGGAGGTCATGAAGGGCCGCCTGGCCGCCATGGCCGAGAAGTTCGACATCATCGGTGACATCCGGGGCCGGGGCGCGATGATCGCCATCGAGCTGGTCAAGGACCGCGACACCAAGGAGCCGCACGCCGAGGCGGCCGGCGCGCTGGCCAAGGCGTGCCACCAGGAGGGCCTGGTGGTCCTGACCTGCGGCACCTACGGCAACGTGCTGCGCTTCCTGCCCCCGCTGGTCATCGGCGAGGACCTGCTGAACGAGGGCCTGGACATCATCGAGCAGGCTTTCTCGCGCATCTGAGCGAGGGGACCGCTCGTTCAGCGAGTGGTCCGTACCTCTGGCGGACGACTGCGGCAGGCCGTGTGAAGAACGTGTGCGAGGTGGATGCAGGGACGCGATTGCGTCTGTCCGACCGCCTCCGCCTGCCGTAGGTTCGGTCCCGATGAGAGATACACCCCGCCCGCAGGGGACTGCGGGTGAGTACAGGCCGGGGGCTCCCCAGCTTCGGCCTGGTCGTGCCCTCGCGCACACAGCCGGAGCCTGAGGGCTCCGGGATCTCCACACCGATCGGACGGTCGCCGCCCCAAACCCCCCGGGGCGCGCGACATCCCGATCCGGTCGGCCGCCCCGGAACCACCCCCCCCTGTTCC